>CAIWXH010000762.1 GCA_903916565.1 uncultured Oscillochloris sp.
CGCCGCGATAGAGCGCCTGGCCCGCGAGGGCATCATTGGGTGTCGGCTGGATGGGCGGTGGACGCTACGAGTAAAGGGGGCGTGATGAGCGACGAACTTGATCGACAGGTGGGGGCGCTGCTGGCCGGGGCGATCCGCGATGCGGTCAGCGAGCCGGTGGATACACGGAGCGTGCAGGAGCAACTGGAGTCAATGGAACCAGGGCGTGATGCCTGGGAGCAGGAGATGTTGGGGGTGGCGCGGGGCGAGCTGGCGCGTGCGACGAGATTCGACCACGTCGGCGACTTCACCGGCGAGAGCCTCGCAGCGGAATGCACCAACTATGTCGAAGGGCTGCTGTACGCCGTGCAGCGGCGGCGGGAACTGGAAACGCAGGTGGATAGCGTGCGAGGTATGCGGTGAAACCCTCACGACTACGTGAACAGGCATGGGGGCTGATGTGGCGTCTGCTCGACCTCGTAATCGCGGCCCAGGCGGCGGACGACCGCACGCGCATGGAACGGCTGCTGCGGCTCGGGCACCGCGCCAGTGCGCGGTGGAAGCGCCGGATGCCGCCCGCGCTGGTGCTGGCGCTGCTGCTCATCGTCGGCACCAGCAGCCCGCCACACGCACTGGCGCAGGGCGGGTGCCCAAGCGGCTCCCGCCTGGTGGACTATGTGAGCGATGCGCGATTGGGCGCAACGCAGACGGTCGGGGCGGGCCTCATCGTGGTGAACTCGACCAGCAACGGGGCGTATCTGCATGTCGAGGCCGGTACCAGCGGATGGGACATGCGCGTCGGGGAGGTAACGCCGGAATTCGAGGCCGCGCAGGTGACCGTGTTTGGCCCGGACATTGGCGGGGTGTCGTACAGCGTGTGCGCCGCGCCGATCCGGGTGTGGCTGCCCATCATCGTGAGGGGTCTATGAACCTGCTTATCATCGCGTGCAGCGCCACCAAACGGCACGACGCGGGCCTGCTACCCGCGCTGCATCGCTACGACGGCCCGCTGTATCGCATCATACGCCGGGCACTTGCCGAGCGGCCACAACTGGCGGCGCGGCTCACGATCCGCATTCTGAGCGCCGAGTACGGCCTGATTAGCGCCGACACGCCCATTCCCGACTACGACCAGCGGATGACGCCAGCGCGGGCCAGGGAACTGTGCATCCTCGTGATGCACGAGCTGCAAGAACTCCCCGCGCACGAGCGCACCTACATTGATCTGGGCAAAACCTACCTGGGCGCACTGCATCCTGGATGGGGCCAGGGTGCGGAATGGGCGCAGGGCGGCATCGGCTACCGCTTGAGTCAATGCAAAACGTGGCTATGGAGGCAGGCATGAGTACCGAAACCGAGATCCGCAAAGGCATTGGGCTGCGCCTGAGCAGCACGGGCGAGGTCAACCCCACATTCCGCGAGATCTTTATCTCGAATGTTCGCCGTGACGGTGGCACCCAGGCGAGAACCGGCAACAGCGAGGAGACGGTCGCGCTGTATGCCGAGGCCATGCGCGAGCTGCGTTGGCAGTGGACTGAGGAAAATGCGGTCGTGATCTTTCACGATCCCGAAGACCAATACTGGCTGGCTGACGGGTTCCACCGCGTCGAGGCCGCGCTGCGCGCCGGTTGGCCGACGATCCGCGCGCGAGTCAACTCTGGCACCCGGCGCGACGCCATTCTGTACGCGACTGGGGCGAACGCGCAGCACGGGCTGCGGCGCTCGCGGGCCGACGTGCGGCGGGCGATTGAGACCCTGCTGCGCGACGAAGAGTGGGTGCAATGGAGCGACCGGGCGATCTCGCGGAAGGTGCGGTGCGATGACAAGACGGTGGCCAGCGTACGGGCAGAGTTGACCGCATCTGCGGAAATTCCGCAGATAGACGAGCGCACCGTCAGCCGGAACGGCAGCACCTACCAGCAGGCAGCAGCCCGCGCAGCCCCGCCGCCGGTGTCCTCCACCGATCCGCTCGCAGCGGTTGCCGAGGCGTTGCGCCGGGGCGACACCAGCGCCGCCTATGCAGCGGCACGGGCCGCTGGGCCGCACTACGCACGGGCAATGGCAGCGGTGGATGCGCGGGTCGAAGGGAAACCGCTCGATCAGGTGCTGTCAATGCTTGCTGCGGATCCGCCGGTGGCGGATCCGAGCATCGCGATCGCCACCGACAAAGGCAACATGCCGGTTGTGCCGCTGCGGCGCACCGCGCATCTGGCGCTGATCACCAAGGATTTGGAGTACAGCGTCACCCACATCGCCACCGGCTTGCGGATCGGGCCGACGTACGCCATCCGCGAACCGGCGGAACATCTCTTCAATCAGCTTGCGGCTCTGGACTGGACAGACGGGACTGAGGTCAATACCACGCTACGCCAGGAAATTCAGGCCATTATCGACGCCGACGCCGTGGCGGCACTGAGCCACGATCTCATCGCCCGTGCGGCGGCGTGTGGCTACACCGTGCGGGCGCACGGCAGCGGCTACCGCATCGCCAAGGGCGACTCACCGATGGGTGGGGCGAAGAGCTTTAGCGAGTTAGGGATAATGGTCGAGAAGTGGGAGGCGGCTTCGAATCGCGAGACCGTTGCGCTGGCGTCCAAGCGCGTGGGCTGTGCCCACTGCGGGATTACCGGGACGATGCTCATTGGGAAGCGCTGCGAAAGCTGCTGCAGCCTATTCGAGGCGCAGAAATGGACGGCTGGATCTGAGGATATGCGCTGGCGGCTCAAGCACGCGCTGCAGTTCGCCGAGGCGATGCGGGACGAAGCCATCCGCACCAGTCGCCTCATCGAGATCCGGGCGGTCGCAGCGGCCAACCAGATTGACCTGGAAGCGCCGATCATCTTCGCGCCGGTCAAGGCACCTGTGCCTGTATCACCCGCCGATCCGCATGCCGTGCAGATGCGCCACGTTGACGAGTTGCTGTCTGGGCTGATGCAGAAGCTGACGCCAGCGGAGTTGCGGCTAGTCTACGCGCTGGCGCTGCCCGATGTGCTCCGAGGGATGAGCGATGCCGACGTAGAGGACGAGATC
>CAIWXH010000763.1 GCA_903916565.1 uncultured Oscillochloris sp.
GCGAGTCCGCTGGACAAGAAGTTCAGGCCAAGCCCGGCGAAGATTTCGCTGACGTGCGCGCCTAGCCGCAGCCCCGCCACCAGCAGCGCCCAACTGGCCCCGCCCGCCGCCGCAAACGCGAAGCACAGCGCCCAGAGCAGCGGCGGCGGCAGATCGGGCCACAGCCGCAGCGGAACCATCGCCGCCACGGCCCCCAAGGTCATCTGCCCTTCAATGCCCAGATTGTACAGCCCCGCCGCAAAGGTCAGCGTGAGTCCGCCCGCGCACAGCATCAGCGGCGTCGCCAGCATCACCATGTCGCTGAAGCGCGTCGGGCTGCTGAAGGCCCCGAAGACCAGGATGCGATACGCCTCGAAAGGCGACACCCCCGTACTCAGCAGAACCACCGCCGTCAGCCCCAGGGCGAACAGCACCGCAAGGCCAAAGGCAACAGGCTGAAGGCTGAGCCGCCGCCACACCGCTAGTGCCGGTGGTTGTTGCGACGGGGTGTGCTTGGTCTCGCTCATCCTTCATCCCTCATCCTTCATCCCTCATCCTTCGGGGAAACCAACCCCGCCGATCAGCTCGGCGAGACGGGTGCTGGTCAGCGTGGTCCGTGGCAGCCGTGGCGAGACGCGCCCAGCGAAGAAGACCAGCACCTCGTCGCTGTACTCCAGCAGTTCGTCCAGGTCAGCCGAGGCGAAGACGACCGCGCAGCCGTGTTTGCGCCGCTCGATCAGGCGCTGCCAGATGCCACGCGCCGAGGCCACATCAAGGCCACGGGTCGGCTGTTCGCAGGCCATGCCCCGGCAGTCGTCCGGCACCAGGGCCAGCATGGCCCGCTGCTGGTTGCCGCCCGAAAGCGCCAGCAGCGGCGTGTGCGGCGTCGCCTTGATCCCGTAGTTGGTGATCGCTGCCCGTGCCGCCTGTTCAGCCGCCTGTCGGTTCACTGTGACGCCGGTTGGCTGAAGCAGCGCGAAATGTTCACTCAGCGAGAGCGCGCCGACAATCCCATCGGCGAGCCGATCAGCGGGTAAATATTCAACCCCGGCGCGGCGGTAATCCCGCGCCGAGGCGCCGGTCAGGTCGGTGCCCGCCACCAGCACCCGGCCCGCCGTCGGGTGCATACGCCCCGCCAGCAAGCGCAACAGAATCTGCTGGCCGCTGCCGTCAAGCCCCGCCAGCCCAAGCATGCGCCCCGCCGGAATCTCCAGCGTGAGATCGCGGAGCGCCAGACCACCCTCGCGGGCCGACACGTGCGCCAATTGCCACGCGGGCACGTTCGCCGCCTGGGGTGCCGCGTCCCCGCCAGTGGTCTCGCCAGCGGTGGTCGTCTCGCCAAACATCAGCCGGATCAGGTGCACCTGGGGCTGCGGCATCGTAAGCTGCTCGCCCACGGTGCGACCGGCGCGCAGCACGCTGACGGTGTCACACAGCGCGGCCACCTCGTCGAGCTTATGCGAGACAAAGATGACCGTGTTGCCGTCGGTGGCGAGGCGGCGCAAAGCGACGAAGAGCGCCTGCGCCTGCGCCGCCGTGATGCCGGTGGTCGGCTCGTCCAGAATCAGGGCGCGTGCCCCACAGGCGAGCAGGCGCACAATTTCAAGCTGCTGGCGCTGGCCGACGGTCATACTCGCCACCAGCGCATCAGGCTCCAGGCTGAAGCGCAGACGCCCCGCCAGCAGCGTCAGCGTCGCCCGCGCCTCTGCCGCCGAGGGCAGCGCCCAGCGCGGCGAAGCGCACAGCACGTTCTCCAGGGCCGTGAAAGCGGGCACATCCAGCGGCTCCTGATGCACCATGCCGACCCCGACGCGCAGCGCATCGCCCGGCCCGCTGATGGTCGCCGCCTTGCCGCCCAGGCGGATCTCGCCCGCATCAGGGCGCAGGAAGCCGGAGATGAGCTTCATCAGCGTACTCTTCCCGGCCCCATTTTCGCCCAGCACGCCGTGGATCTGACCAGCCGCAAAATGCAGCGACAGCCCGTCGTTTGCACGCAGGCTGCCGAAGCATTTGGTCAGCTTGTGAACGCTAACTTCCATAGTTTAGAGCGACAAGGGGACGTGGGGACGTGGGGGGACTGGGGACTGGAGGACTGGAGGACAAGGGGACAAGGGGACAAGGAGATTAACATCGGTTGTCGCCTTGTCCCCTTGTCCCCTTGTCGCCTCGTCTCCGCCTAGTTGGCCGTGGCGCTCTGGCCCTCGATACCCTTGAGCAGTTGCTGGGTATTCCAGAGGGTCTTGTCATCGAGCTTGGCCCCAGCGGCCACAAACTCAGTTCCGTCCTGGTAGAGCAGCGGGCCGCTGTACAGGTTGACGCTGCCGTCGGCCAGTTTGCTGATAAACTCGTCAATCTTCGTCTGGCTAGCCGCCGTCAGGGCTGGCCCCTTGAGGAAGCCGACAATGCTCGTGTCAGGGTTGTTGATGTTCGTCCAGTCGGGGGCGAGCCATTCCCACTGCGACGTGAACTTGCCCGCCTGCGCGTCGCCGATGATCTGCACGTAGCGCGGCCCCCAGTTGAAATAGGGGACGCCGAGACAGACCTTCTCGCCCTGCTTGCAGGCATCCTTAAAGTCGTAGGGCACGGCCCAAACCTTCTTACCGGCTGCGGTGGCCTTGTTAGCCTCGACGATGCCCTCGGTCGTGTCAATGCCCGAGATGATCGCGTCGTAGCCTTCGTTGATGAAGTCGGTCGCCACCTTCGTCGGGTCAAGGGTCACGCCGGGGATGTTGAACCAGAAGCCGATCCAGGTCACCTTGAACTTCAAGCTATCAACCGGCTTGGCGCGGTAGGTTTCCCAGCAGTACTTGGCGCCCAGGTAGGACGAGTTCGCCAAGCGGCGGGTCTCGGAGTCAATCAGCGGGCCAAGATAGGCGATCTTGCCGCTCTCGCTCTGGAGCGCTGCGGCGCAACCAGCGATCATCTTGCCGTACTCCATGCGGCCCATCAGGTTGGTGACGTTCTTCGGCGCCTCGCCCGTCAGCACCTTGTCGCCCGAGGCGTGCAGGAAGGAGACATCCGGGTGCGCCAGCGCGGCGGTATCCGTCCCATCGGCGAACTCGGCGCTGTTCGTAATCACGAACTTCGCGCCCTTGGCGATCAGTTCCTCAATCGCCTGCTCCGTGGTCACATTGGGCCGGTCGGCTGAGTTCACCTTGTCGATATAGATGAACTTCGCGCCAGGCACCTTCGCCTCGACATACTTGGCGGCGTCGTAGTGGGCCTGGTTCCAGCCACCGTCGTTGACCGGGCCGACCAAGATCATGCCGAACACGAACGCCTCGCCGGTGGTGGTCACGGCGGCGGTGGTGGTCACGGCGGCGGTGGTGGTCACGGCGGCGGTGGTGGTCACGGCGGTGGTCGTCGGGAGATTGTCCAGGTTTATGACGACGGCAGTCGAGGACAAAATGGCAGTAGGCTCGGTGTCTGTCGTCGGCGCGGCGGTCGTCGTTCCGGCGGCGGTACTTGGCTGCGCGGTCGCCGCCGTGGCGTTTGGCGCGCTGGTGGACTGGGCCGCCGGTGGCGTACCGCCGCAGGCGGTCAGCAGACCGGCCAGCAGCAGCACCAGGGTGCTGATTCGGACAGGTGTCAGTCGCATGCAAACCTCTCTGGTCATCTGTACGGACGGGGCTAAACGAACAAAGCGCCAACAGCAGAGCCTGTCTGCCGTCAGCGCCAAGACGAGCAAACGGAGGCGAGGGTACCCTCTGGGGCTTGCGCCCACTCAGCCACGTTGCTTGCTCTTCAGATTAAGTCAAGGTTAAAAGCAGTGGGGAGTATACGCTATCCCTTGGCGGGCGTCAAATCAGTCCTCGATTAGATACACGCTTCCCGGTAGGAGCTTACTGCGCTTTTTGCCCTCAATCGAGCGTTGCGACACCTCGCCGGGGTGACGAAACGGGTGGCGGTCGCTGCTCACCACGGCAATCGAAATGCTCACCAGCGGGAAGGTGGCGGGGCGGCCCTGGCGATCTTCGCCGCTGATAAAGCCCCTGGCCCGCGTCGTCGGGTCGTAGAACAAAGGGGCCGTATCGTCAAAGCGCGTGGTCGCCCCGCCGCAGATCGCCGTCACGCAGTCGGGCGTAGTGATCACGACAAAATCGTCACCGCCGATATGGCCCACGAAATCGTCGGGGTTGCCGTAGCTACGCACCGCGTCGAGCAGGATCTGCGCGGTGCGCTGGATCACCGCATCGCCCTTTAGGAAGCCGTAGGTGTCGTTGTAGGCTTTGAAATTGTCGAGGTCGCAGTAGCAGACCGCGAAGGGCTGTCCCTGCGTAATCCGCTGGCTGATCGCCCGCTCAATCGCGTTATTGCCGGGCAAGCGCGTCGAAGGATTGGCCCCGCCCTCGCGCTCGCTGCGCCGCAGCGCCGCCTGCGCCCGTGCGCTCAACTCCTCGGCGCTGAAAGGCTTCGTAATGTAATCATCGGCCCCAACCTGCAGCCCGCGCACCTTATCGCCGGGGGAATTCACCGCCGAGACCAGAATGATCGGCGTCAGTTGGGTCTCGGGCTGCGCGCGCAAGCCACCCAACACGGTGAAGCCGTCAATGTCCGGCAGCAGCACATCCAGCAGAATCAGGTCGTACTGATGTTCGCGCACAATCCTGAGCGCCTCGGTGCCACTATGCACCTGCGTCGTCTGGTAGCCCTCGTCCTCGAACTGAACGGCGATCATCCCGGCGATGTCCGTCTCGTCGTCTACGATCAGGATGTGCGCGCGCCCCTCGCGCCCGGTCGCCCCAGGGAGCAAAATTTGCTCGATGCGCTCAGTTGCGGCGTCGGGCGACAGGTCAGGGTCAATCAGGCTCGGCGGAAGACTGCCCGTGAGCGGCGCCTCGTGTTCGAGCACGGCCAGCGGGATCGTCTTCGTCTCCGGGTCTTCGCCAAGAATCTGAAGGGTGAGATCGCTCTGGGCATCAACTTGCAGGTCAATCAGCACCAGCATCGGGCGCAGCTCACGGGCCTGATCAAGCCCCTCGGTCGAGGTCGCGGCTTCAACGACAACATGCCCACGCGCCCGCAGCGC
>CAIWXH010000764.1 GCA_903916565.1 uncultured Oscillochloris sp.
GAGGATCGGCATCCGCTGCTTGTAGATCGCCGGGTACGCACAAACCAGACAGGCTGGTGCGCCGCGCCACCGCGCCGTCGCACCAGCCTTGAACTGCGAGCAAACCCGTGCGCCCTACGAGGTGCGTCGCAGATCAATCCCCAGACTCTCGGCGACTGAAACAAGCTTGGCCAGAAAGAGCGGCAGGGCGTCAAAGGCACCATCACCGCCGCTTTGCAGCACCTTGAGCTCGTGGATCTCCGGCATGTGCGCGGCAAGCTCTGGCAGGCGCTCCACCAGCAGGCGTGCCAGATCGCGCTCGCCAATCAGATTCCGCACCTCCTGGCGCACGCGGTCGAGTTCGGCTTCGCGTGCTGCGGTCGCCAGGCGCACTTGGTCGGTGGCTTCCTGCAACGCAAGCTGCGCCAATGTCTCTAGCCGGGCGCGTTCGAGATGCGCCTGCTGCTGCTGCCCATGCAGCGCATCTTCCTGCGTCTGTACCGCCTGGCGCAACTCCGCCTCGATCTGCGTGAAGGTCAGCTCACGGGCGATGCGGAGCTGTTCGGCCTCAAGCGTACTTGCCGCCAGGCGCGTCTCCTCGGCGAGCTCTTGGAGCGCACGGGCGACCTCCAGCGCCTTGCGCTGTACTCCGGCATCCGCATCAAGCTGTGCGTGTGTAATCGCCTCGGCCTGGGCGCGACGGAGCGCATCGAGGGTCGCCTCCTGCGCGAGCCGCGCCGTCTCGGCGCTCAGCCGCTGGTCAGCCTCCTTGCGCGCCAGCGCGGTCTCCAGCTCAAGCTGAAGCTGCTGCCGCGTGGTTTGCTGTTCGCGGGTGAACCGCAGATCCTCCTGCGCCAGCCGGATCGCCTGCGCCTCGGTCTGTTTGGTCTGGGTGGTGCGGGCAATCTCGACCATCGTCTCCGCCTCGCTGGTTTCGGCCAACTTGCGATTTTGGAGTTCCTTCGCCCGAATCTCGTCTTCTGCCAGCAGGTAGCTGATCCGCGCCGTCTTCTCCTGTTCGTAGCGGAACGGCGCCTGGAGGTGTTCCCACAGCCGCTGTGAACTGACCAGCGCCTCCTTGATCTGCACCGTGACAATTTTGATGCCCAGGCCCTCGTCAGCGACCTGCCCACGCCCCTCGGCCACCGCTTTCAGCCGTGCGGTCAGCTCGGCGATGATCGGCTCTTTGTCGGTCAACACCTCCTCGACGCTCATCGTGGCAATCGTATCCTTGATGGCCGCCTCGGCCTGTTCGCGCAGTTGTGCGTTGACAATCCCCAGCGGGTCGCGCACATCGGAGAAGTCAAGCTTGCGGTAGGCGACACTAAAATCGTTGATCTGCCACTGGACATAGGCCAGGACGTTGATGCCCTGCTTTTCGCGGCTGATGCTGTTAGCGACAATCCCGATGGTCTGCATTGCGGCGGGAACGACCAAGTAGGCGTCGGTGTAGGGATTGTAGCGGAACGAGAGGCCCATCCCGATGGTCACCGGCGCGGGTCGGCCAATGCGGGTATGCACCACGTAGACATTGGGCGGAACGATGATCTGCTTGAAGATCCAGAAGCCCGTCACGCGGACCGGAAGCGGCTCTTTCTCAAGCTGGAGCTGTTCGGAGGTCTTGAGCATGCCGACGGGCGGCAGGCTAGATGCTTGCCGCCTCTGGCGTGGTGGCGGCGGCAGCGGTGCCCCCGGCGCACTCGCCGCTGCCGGCAATGCCGGCACCGCATCGAACGCCGCCTCCTGGGGTGCCGCTTCGGCCAGTTGCGCGCCCTGCTGCTCCTGAAATACATCGGCAGCGGCTTTACGACGTTGCTGCATATCATAGCTCCTTGAACCCTCGCGAAGATGAGGCGCATGGTATCACGAAAGATCGCATGTGCGACAACGATAAATGGAACCGCATGGCCTCACGAAAGATCTTACTTTAGGCAAGCACGCGCCTCACGAGTAATGGTACCCTTCACGGTTCGGGATCATGCGAACCGGGAGGCACACCGTGAGGTCACAGATGAGCTATAGCAGTCCTACACAGGTTGTTTCGCGCCCGCCCGGTGGCTCGTACCTGCGAAGCCCGCTGAAGCGGGCTGCACGAGCCTGCGAAGGCAGGCTTCGCCAACCAAGCGCCGGGGGCTTCAGCCGTATGCGTGCCGTTGGACACAACGCTCCCTCACATCTGGGTGTGGCGAAACAGTCGCCGGAGCTTGCGCTTCGCGCGGGTTGGTCGCCAGGAGTGGGTACACGCTGGGCCAGCCGCTGCTTGGGTCGGTACGACCGTCGTGAGGCTTGGCTCTGGACCACGGGGCTGCGCGCAGACCCGATTGCGTCCCGCATGCTTCGCTTGGTAGAGCATGCGATCAGCGTGCTCAAGCAGTTGGTCAAGGGTTTGGGGCAGGTCGGGGAGGCACGCGGTCACCCCTGCGCTTATCGTCACATGAATGTCGTGTAGGGACGTGGGAACGCCGGTCGTGGCAATGCGGTGGCGCAAGCCATCAAGCTGAACCAACGCCAGTTCGCTGGTGTTTCCGGGTAGCAGCACGGCAAACTCTTCGCCGCCAATGCGACCGAGCAGCGCTTCCGCTGGCAAGTGTTCACGACACTGCGCGGCGATCCAGGTGAGGACTTGATCCCCAATGGCGTGGCCGTAGGTGTCATTCACCTTCTTGAAATGGTCAATATCAAGCAGCGCAACCGCAAGGGGTTGGCGATCCCGCTGGTTTTGCAGCAAAAGCACTTGTCCCAACGTGAAGAAGTGACGGCGGTTGTTCAGGCCGGTGAGCAGATCGGTGACGAGGGTCGCGTAGAGTTGGGCATTCAGAATGGCGACCGTCGCTTGTTGGGCGAAGAGGCGCAACAACCACGCATCATCGTTCGTGAACGGCCGGACATTGGTGTGGTTCCGCACCCCAAGCACCCCAACCAGTTGTTCGCCATGAAGCAAGGGTACGTCGAGCGCCGCAGTGATGCCGTTGGTCACGGTAGGGTCGAGCGCCCCCGACCATGCACGATAGTCGTTCAAAAGCAGGCTCTGGCGGTGCCGTGCAACATAGCCTGCCGCCCCTTCAACGGGGCGCTGAGCGCGTGGCGCTCGGTCAGGATCGGATGGATAATAGGCGGCCAAGGTGAGTTCTTCATGCCCCGCGTCGTAGATCAGCAACTCGGCGCGCTCCACGTTAAGGAGCGTCGCCGCCCGTGCGACAATGGATTGGAGCAGGTGCGGCTGCGAGCGCTCGATCAAAATCTCGGCCAGCGTGCTGCTCATTGCCTCAAGGGCGGCGACGCGCTGTTCGGCGATCTGAGCGCTCGTCTGGGTCGCCTGTTGGCTCGTCTTCAGGTCGCTCAGCAACCGCTGAACCACGAGGCCCGCCAGCCCCACCGTGCAGAAGGTGTTGCCGGTCAACGCGCCCATAAAGCCAACCAACTGGGGGCCGCGCAAGGTGAA
>CAIWXH010000765.1 GCA_903916565.1 uncultured Oscillochloris sp.
CGCCCCTCCAAACCTCCCCGCTGGGCAAAGGGTTTTCTCTCGGAGGGGGCTGCGTCCCTCCAAACCTCCCCGCTGGGCAAAGGGTTTTCTCGGAGGGGCGCAGCCCCTCCAAACCTCCCCGCTGGGCAAAGGTTTTTCTCTCGGAGGGGGCTGCGTCCCTCCAAACCTCCCCGCTGGGCAAGGTTTTTCTCTCGGAGGGGCGCAGCCCCTCCAACACTCTCTACTATGCGCCAAGTGCTGTTGTTTCTACGAGGGGCGGTGCCGCTGGCGCTGGTGGCCGTGGCGCTGGTGGGGCTGCCCGCCCTGGTGACCTGGTGGCTACTGGGCGGGCCGTTCGGCTGGTCGCACCTGCTGGTGGGGCTGGTGGGCGGAGCGGCGCTGGTCGCGCTTGGGGGGCTGGCGCTGGGGTGGGCGCTGGGCCGCTGGCGACGGGGTGGATAGGAACTGGGGAGGTGGGGAGGTGTGGAGGTGACAGCTCCACACCTCCCCACCTCCACACCTCCACACCTCCACACCTCCACACCTCCACATTTTCAGAACATATCAGCCCAAGCGCGTCACGGCGTAGTCGGCGACGCGGGCCAGCGCCTCGCGGGCCTCGCCGGGGGGCAGACTGGACAAGGCGACGTGGGCCTGGGCGATGAGACGGGCCACCTCGGCGCGGGTTGGGGCCAGGCCGTGGCGGCGCACCTCGGCGCTGAGCCAAGCTTGTTCGGCGGGGTCGCTGCTGTCGAGCGCGGCGACGAGCCGTTCGCCGTCGCCGTGGGTCGCGGCGAAGAGCAGGGGCAGCGTCACGACGCCGACCCGCAAGCTCGCGTCGGGAGCCGCGTCGGTGGCGAAGGCGCGGGTTTCGTCGCCAAGGTGCAGCGCCAGCGCCAAAGCATAGCCGAAGCAGCCAAGCGTCTCGATCTGCTCGGGTGAGGCACCGCCACAAGCGCCCCCGGCCTTACACGCCGCTGCAGAGAGCGCGGCCACCGTGCCGCCAAGCTGCTCAAGGTGGTGTGTCCGGGCGTCCTCAAAGGGGCGGACGAGCGGCGGCGGGGCCAAGGTCGCCTCGGTGATTCGCATCACGGCCTGCGAGTAAAAGCTGATCACCCGTGGGTCAGGGCTTTGGGCCATCTCGCCTGCCGCGAGGGCGAACAGGTAATCCCCGACCATCAGGGCCACGCCGTGGTTCCACTCGCCAGTGCGGGGCACCCCGCGCCTGCGTTCGCCCGCATCAACCAGATCGTCGTGCGTCTGGGTCGCAGCGTAGATCAGCTCGATGGCGGCGGCAGCGTGCGCCACCCGTTCGCGCTGGTAGGTGCCAATCTGAGCAGCCAACAACACCAGGGCCGCCCGGAGGCGTACCGCGCCGGGAAGTAGCAGGCGCGACCCGGCCACGCTGATGACAGCGGCTCGTGAGCGGGTGCGCTCAAGCACAAGCTGCTCGATGTGCTGTAGCTCGATGGTGAGGTTGGGCGGAAAGGGCAATTGGGTCATCGCATAGTCCCGTAGCGGTGCTGCGTGCATGCTTGCACTAGGTTGCAAAGCGGCGTTACCGATCATTATACGGCCTGTGTGGGTTACCCCGGCAGCGTCTTGACTGGCGGCAGCGCCGCTTGCTTGCCGCAGCACCCTGCATCGGGTAGAATGCCGAGGATTCCTGACGCTCCCACACCACGGTGCTCTTTGAGGTGCGATGTCCACGCTTGAACTGCCGCGCCCGCCCGCCGCCGCTGAGTCAGCCGTCCTCGTCCGATCCCGGTCGCTCACAGTCGAGCATCTGGCCTACATGGCACTCGGCGTCGTCGCGCTGATCGCGCACCTGTGGGCGCTTGGCGGGCGCTCCCTCCACCACGACGAAACCCTCCACGCGGCCTACTCGTGGTACCTCTTGGTCGGGCGCGGCTACATCCACGACCCGCTGCTCCACGGCCCGCTGCTCTACTACCTCGGCGCGTTGGGCTATTTCCTCTTCGGCGACAACGACTTCACGGCCCGCCTGATGCCCGCCCTCGCCGGTACCGCCCTGACCCTGACACCCTATTTGTTACGACGCGATCTCGGGCGCCCCGCTGCCTTAATCGCCGCCGTCTACCTGCTCGTGTCGCCCGTCAGCCTCTACGTCGGGCGCTTTCTGCGCCACGATATTTATTCTGTCTTGTGCGAGATGCTGGTCTTCACCGCGATTGTGCGCTACGCCGCGACGCGCAAGTTGGCGTGGCTGCTGCTCGGCGCCGTGGCCTTTGGGCTGATGCTGGTCAATCAGGAGACGAGCTACCTCTTCCTGCTGATGATGGCCGTGCCGCTGGTGCTGGCGTTCCTCTGGCAGATCTACCGGCCTGGGATCGCCCTCGTCGCCGCGCTCGGGGTGCTGGTCGTCGCCCTCGTCTTCGTCCTGCCGGGCCATGCGGCGGTCGATGGTTCGCACAACGCGGTGATTGATCCGGCCACCGGCCAGATGAAGGTGGAGCAGCCCGGACTCCTCTTCGGCTGGCCCCCGCTGGCGACCGAGGATAATAGCTATGCGCTGCTGGTTCGCAATCGGCCCGACGACGACGGTGGGCGCGAGCTGTTCAACAACTTCGTCCGTTACCTGATTGACCTCTGGCGTTTCTTTGGTCACCCCGCCGTCCTCATCTCCGCTGGCCTGGCGCTTGGCACGCTCGTGCTGCTGATGCACCTGATTAGGCGGCGACCCGGCGCCGATGGCCGTACCCCGTGGGCGGTCGCGCACGACCAGGGCGTCCCCGCCGCCACGATTTTCGCCAGCCTAGACGATGGTGGGCGCTGGCGCTTCGCTCTGACGCTCTTCCTCGGTATTTACCTCGTCTTCTTCACCGCTTTTTTCACCAACCTGCTCGGGGCAATCAGCGGCGTCACCGGCTCGCTGCTCTATTGGTTGAGCCAGCACAACGTCCAGCGCGGCGGTCAGCCCGCCCACTATTATCTGTTCCAGCTTGGGGTGTACGAGCCGCTGCTGCTGATCTTCGGCACGCTTGGGTTTGCACTCATCGCCCGCGACCTCTGGCGACGGCGGCTCGCGTTCCCCATTCTGCTGGCAGCGTGGTGGACGCTTGCCGCCCTCGGCCTCTACGCCTGGGCTGGCGAGAAGATGCCCTGGCTCACCATTCATCTCGTGCTGCCACTGACGCTGCTGGCGGCGTGGGCGGCGCAGCGGGTGATCTGGAAAGAGGAAGAGGACGGCGGCTGCGTGGCGGTCATTCCTGCCCGTGCGCCCTTCATCCTGTACGCCACGCTTTTCAGCGCCATCGTTGGCCTCGGCCTGGTGCTGATGACGGCCATCATCGGCTTTGGCGCAGCCTCGATCTTGGCGCCGTGGGTCGTGCCGCTCGCCACGCTGCTGCTGGTCGGCCTGCTGACGACGGGTGCCGCGCTGCGCTGGGGCTGGCGTCCCGCCTTCGCGCTGCTCGCCGTCTGCCTCGGGGCCGCGCTCGGCCTAGCCAACGTCCGCGCCACCGTGCGCCTCGCCTACGTCAACGGCGACGTGCCCGTCGAGTCGATGGTCTACACCCAAACCTCGCCCGACGTGCTGCGCCTCGTCCAGCGCATCGAGGAAGTCTCGATCAGGCGCGGCCACGGCCTCGATATGCCCATCATCTACGACAACGAGACGGTCTGGAACTGGTATTTCCGCAACTTTACGAACGTCCAGCGGAACGCGGGGATGCTCGATGGCCCCCCCGGCCCCGAGGTGATGGCCGTCTTTATGTTGCAGGAAAATCTGGATCAGAACCCGGAGAACCGGGCGATGCTGGACGGCTTCGTCATCCAGCGCTACCCGCTCCGCTGGTGGTTCCCCGAAGACCAGGTCTACCGGCTGAGTCCCACCTGGCGCGACGTGCCCCTGGAGCAAGCCTCGTTGCTGGCCCAGTTGCTGCGCGACCCGCTCAACCGTACGGTGGAGGAGCGCTGGTGGCGCTTTCTGATGTTCCGTGACCCCGGCGCCCCGCTCGGCTCCACCGACTTTGTTATCGCCGTGCGCCCTGAGCTTGCCCGCCAGCTTGGGGTGGGCCTCGGCGGCACCCTGAAGGGCCAGCCAGACGAGTAGCAGGCTTGCGTTGGGCGGCCACAAGGGCCGCCCCAACACGCTCCATATACGACAGCCAGACCAGTAGCAGGCGCGCAGGCTTGCGCCCCAACGAGATACCTCATGGCAGCAGAGTTAGAGATCTTCGATCAGCCCCAGCGTCCGACGGTGCTTCGTCGCCCGCTTGACCTCACGCGGGTCAACTGGGAGGTGGCGCTCTACTTGGTGATCATCATCACAAGTGTGATCGCGCACCTCTGGGCGCTCGACCGCATGGCCCTCCATCACGACGAAAGTATCCACGCTTGGTCAAGCTGGCGTCTCTACACAGGCGCGGGCGGCTTCAACTGCTGGAACGGCCTCGACGAGGCGGGCAAGCCGAGGGGCGGCGTCAGTGCGCCCACCTACTGCTACGACCCGGTCTATCACGGGCCAAGCCTCTACTACGCGACGGTGCTGGCTTACTTCCTTTTCGGCGACGGTGACGCCCAGGCGCGGCTACCAATGGCGGTCGCCGGAATGCTGCTGGTGGCCTCGGCGTGGTGGCTGCGGCCCTATGTGGGCCGCCGTGGGGCGCTGGTCGCCGCCGTGCTGCTCGGCTTCACGCCCGCGCTGCTCTACTACACCCGCTTCGCCCGCCACGACGGCCTGATGGTGCTGTGGGAACTCTGGATGTTCATCGGGGCGCTGCGCTGGCTCGACACCGGACGCGCCCGCTGGCTCTACCTTGCATCAGCGGCCCTGGCCCTCGCCATCAGCACCCACGAACTCTACTACATCCTCTTCTTCATCTTCGGCGTCTTCGTGCTGATGCGCCTGCTGGCCGAAGGCCGCTTCGCCCGCTACCTCAACGTGTTCCTGCTGGGCGTGATCGGCATCTGCCTCGTGCTGATGGTCTTGAACCCCAAAGTCCCGCTCGGCCAAGGGCTGTACTTCGGCCAAAAAGCCTTTCTGGTCGCCTCGGCCTTTGTGCTGGCGTGGCTCTGCCAGCGGCTCTGGGACCCGACGCCGACGCTCATTCCGCGCCTGCGCGAGCTGTGGGTTGAGCAGCGCGAAAGCCTGTGGATCGCGCTGACGATTTTGGTCAGCATCTACGTGACGCTCTACTCCTCGTTCTTCGCCTACATGCCCGGCGCCTTCACCGGCATCTACGCTGGCCTCGCCTATTGGCTCGGCAGCCAGCAAGAGTATGCGCGCGGCGACCAGCCCTGGTACTACTACCTCATTCAGCTTCCGCTTTACGAACCCTTGGCGGTAGTTGCGACTGTTGGCACGGTGATTGCGATGGTGGTGGCGGTGGTGCTGCGCTTTGTGGGGGCACGCCGCGCCCCTGCGGTGCCCACGACCGGCGAAACCGCCAAGCTGGCGGAAGATGCCCCGGAGTTGGCCGAACTGGCCGAACAGGTCGAGGCACCGGCGCCACCTTCAGCCCGCAGCGTTCAGCCTTCAACCTTTAAGAATTGGGATCTCTTCCCGCTGCTGGCCGTCTTCTGGTTCTGGTGCGCCGTGATTATCTTCTCGTGGGCGGGCGAAAAAATGCCCTGGCTGGTCGTCCACATGTCGCTGCCGGGCAACCTGTTGGTCGCCTGGGTGGTCGGCAAACTCCTACGCGCCACCCGGCGCGAGCCGCCGCCGAACGAGGCGCTGGCGCTTGCGGATGAGCAGCCGCGACCAGCGCTCGCCTCGCCCCAGTTGATCTGGCTTGTCCCCGCCCTCACGCTGCTGCTGGCGGTGGCGCTGGCGGTGGCGCTGGCCCGCCTAAGTTTGGGCGGCGAAGGGCAAGAGGCGCAACGCAACCTGCTTCAGGGTCTGGTGCCGCTGGTGATCGCCGGTGGCATGATCTTTGGGCTGCTGACCCTCGCCGCACAGCTTGGGGGCCGTGCGGTCCTCGCCGCCGCCGCGCTGACCCTGGCGCTCACCCTCAGCGCCTACACGCTACGCGCAACGTGGATGGCGGTCTACGCGCATCCCGACACGGCGGTCGAACTGCTGGTCTACACCCAGACCGCCCCAAGTGTGCCGCGCATCGTGAACGATGTGCGCGAACTGGCGCTCAACCTCACCCGTGGGTCGCGCACCGCCGAAGATGTGACCGGCGGGCTGAGTATGCCAATGATCGTTGACAGCGGCGACGAGAGCGGCGACGGCTCGCTGGCCTGGCCGCTCCAGTGGTACTTCCGCAACTTCAAGCATGTCGCCTGGACACGCAAAGACGCCTTCGAGAAGAATCCTGGGGCCACGACCTTCGAGGTTGACATGCCTGAGGGTGCCAAGGCGCTCGCCCCGGTGGTGCTGCTGTATAAGCCCCACGTCACCGACGCGGTGCGTGCGGCGCTCAGTGAGTCCTACGTGCAACCCTATGGCGAGACCACCGTGTTCAACTGGTGGTTCCCCGAGGGCGACAAGTGTTCGCCACAAAGCCCCGGCTATAAGCGCTACTACTACAGCACCTGGCTGCCTGCGGTCAACCCGGCGAAGCCGACGGGCGGCTGTGGGCGCGACATCGCAGCGGAGCTGAATGGCCCGTTTGAGCCGCTGCTCTGGCCCTTCAAGCGCGAGAATTGGGACACGCTCAGGAAGTTTGTCCTGTACCGTGAGTTACCGTCGCCGCTGGTGCCTGGTGCCCGCGAGATGGAGGTCTGGCTACGGAAAGATCTGGCGGGCAGCGGCGGTGCTGCCGCGTCGGCCCCGGCCACCCCGGAGTTGCGCCTAGTGGCCCAGGCCGTCGCCGACATTCCGTTGTCGGACGGGGGCAGCGGGCCGACGGGCGCGGCCACTGACGCGCAGGGCAATCTCTATGTGGCCGACACAGGCGGCCACCAGATCTACGTCTACAACAGCCAGGGCCAACTCCAGCGCACGCTCGGCAGCTTCGGCAGCGTACTCGGCCAGTTTAATGAGCCACGCGGCGTGGCTGTGGACGCGCAGGGCAACCTCTACGTCGCCGACACCTGGAACGCGCGCATCGTGAAATATGGCCCCGACGGCAAGCCCATCACCACCTGGGGCGTCGGCGAGCAGGCGCTGGACAATGGGCGCAAGGCCACCATCACCGACGGCGACCTAGCGCGCAATCAGGCGAACCCGCTGGGCTTTTTTGGGCCACGCGGGGTGGCCGTGGACAGCCATGGCAATGTCTACATCGCCGACACCGGCAACAAGCGCATCGTCGTGACCGACAGCCAGGGCACGTTCCGCTACCAGTTCGGCTCATCCGGGGGCGAGCCGGGCCAGTTCAATGAGCCAGCCGGCGTGGCCGTAGACAGCGCGGGCAAGGTCTATGTGGCTGACACATGGAACGGGCGCGTGCAGGTCTTCGCGCCCGACGGCAACGGGCAGGTCGGCCCAACCCCGCTGGTCACCTGGCAGGTCAGCGGCTGGAAAGCCAACACCTACGACGACCCCACCGTCGCCGTTGGCCCCAACGGCACCGTCTATGTGAGCGTGCCGAGCCGCAACCAAGTCGTGGCCTTTAACCCGCGTGGCGACGTGCTGTTGCGCTGGGGCGGCGCGGGCAGTGACATGTCCTCGCTAAGTGGCCCCAGCGGCCTCGCCGTCACGCCCAACGGCGCGCTCTGGGTGATTGACCGTACCACCAACCGCGCCTTGCGCTTCACGATCCCGGATGTCCAGTCTGCGCCTTGAGACGTGGGGCGGTTGCAATGTCCTGTTGCCGCGCCAGCCCTCACCCCCCAGCCCCCTCTCCCTGAACGGGAGAGGGGGAGCAGAACGCATCCTGCTGTGGCTCTCCCCTCTCCCCGTGAGGGAGAGGGGCAGGGGGTGAGGGGCAAAAGGCGACTTTGACGTAGCCCTGCTTGAGACGGACGACTATGGACTACAGCCACCTCAATCACTATGTCCCCCCCGTTGCCGAAGGCGTCAGCGACGCTTGGCGGCGGGCGCTGGCTCGCCTGGGCGACTACACCGCCCTGGTGGCGCGGGCGTACAATCTACGCCCCGAGGCGGCGATGCTCTATGGGCAGACCGAGCGACACCTCCTCGTGCGCCTCTCGACTCCCGGCGAACACCTCATCCTGCGCGTTGCCCCCGAGGACAACTTGGCGGCTTATGTCTTCTTCACCCGTACGATGAGCGGGCAGCAGCTTCCCTCGCCGAGAATCATCCAGCGCGACCTCTCGCGCACCATGGTGCCTTTCGCCTACACCCTCGAGTCGTTCGTGCCAGGGGTGCGCGTCGCCGACCTCGCCGCGCCCCACTTGCTGCGCGGGGCCGCAAGGGCAGCGGGACGCGCCTTGCAGCGGATGCATCGTGTCAGTGCGCCTGGTGTCGGTCGCCCCAACCCAGCAGGGCGCTGGCCGCAGCGGCGGTGGAACGTGGCGCTGCGCCTGCTTGGCGACGAACTGGCCCCTCCACCCGCCGACGTGCTGCTCTTCGGCGAGGCCGAGCAGTCGCTGGTGTCCAGTCTGCTGGCCGACCCTATGCTCGAAATCGCCCAGCCGACCCTGATGCACGGCGACTTCGGCCCCGCCGCCGCCCGCTGCACCTCGGGCCTACACGTCCATCTCGAAGCCATTGTTGAGCCAGGGCGCTGCGTCGGCGGCGATGGCCTCTTCGATCTAGCCTGCGGCCTCTGCGCGGCCTACCCCCAGCCGTGGCGCGATGGGCTGCTTGAGGGCTACACGGTCGCGGGGCCACTTAGCGCCGCCGAGCAGGAGCGCCTGCCGCGCCTGCGCTTTCTGGCCGCCTACTGGATCGCCTGCCGCCGCTACATGCGCGCCCAGCCCCACGAGGCGGCCCACGATGAGGCGCTGCGCCTGATGGGCGAGTTGGTCGCAGCGTGAGAGTTCACGCACTTTTTACCACGAAGCGCACGAAGCGCACGAAGATTTCGCATTTGAAAGCCTTCTTCCGGCCTTCGTGGGCTTCGTGGGCTTCGTGGGCTTCGTGGTAAAAAATATGCCGCCCCAGAAGGACAATTGCATGCCATACAGCGGCAGCAACACAAGCCTTCGTGGGCTTCGTGGGCTTCGTGGTGAAAAATATGCCGCCCCAGAAGGACGCTAGCATGCCATCTGACCCTGAGATCCTGATCTACCCAAGCCTCGCTGCGCTACAGGCTGCGACAGCCGAGCGCCTCGTTGCGCTGGCGACGCAGAGCGTGGCCGCGCACGGGCGCGCGCTGCTCGCCCTTTCGGGGGGCGGCACACCGCTTGGGGTCTTCCGGCACCTCTGCGCCGCGCCCTTGCGTGAGCGTATGCCCTGGGGCCAGCTTAGCGTGATCTGGGCCGACGAGCGGGTCGTGCCTTTTGAGCATCCCGCGAGCAGCTACCGCGAGGCCCGTCAAACCCTGCTCGACCACGTGCCCATTCCGTCCGCGCAGGTCTACCCGGTGCCCACCTACTACGGGCCAGCGCGGGCCGCCGAGGTCTACGACCAGCAGGTGGCAGCGCTGCTTGCGGCCCACGGCGGGCGGCTCGCCATTGTGCTGCTGGGCCTTGGCCCCGACGGGCACACGGCCTCGCTCTTCCCCGGCTTCCCGCAGCTCGACGCGCCGCCAGAGGCGCTGGCCCTGGCTGTGACCGGCTCGCCCAAGCCGCCACCCGAGCGGGTGACGCTCACCGCGCACGCGCTGAACCGGGCCGACTATGCGCTCTTTCTGGTCGCCGGGGCGGACAAGGCCGCCGCCGTGCGCGCCACCCTGCGCGGCCCATACAACCCCCACGTCACCCCGGCGCAACTGGTGCGCCCGCCCCAGGGCCAGGTGATCTGGATGCTCGACGCGGCGGCGGGGGAGCTGTAGCAACTCGTCATCCTGCGACCCGCATATTTACCACGAAGCCCACGAAGTTCACGAAGATTCTGCATCTGAAAGCGTTCTTCCGGCCTTCGTGCTCTTCGTGAGCTTCGTGGTGAAAATCGGTTAGCCCCTAATCCGGGAACAGTTCGTCCATCTCCTCCTGGGCGGAGGGCGGCGGCACAAGGCTGAGCGCAGGCGCCGCGAAGCGGCTAGGGCGGCGCTGCACAGCGGCGTAGAGCGCGTCATCATACGGGCGGGTGCGAACCACCACCGGCATCGGTACGGCGTGGCCCAACACCAGCGCCTGCTGTTTCGTGTCGAGCGAAGCGAGGACAGACTTGAGGCCGGTGCCGCCGCTCACGCCGGTGAAGACGGCGTCAATGTCTTTGTCGTCGTTCAGCAGCGCCGTGACCCGCGTGCCAAGCTGGCTCATCACCTCGGGGTCAATGGACGACGGGCGCTGGTCAACCACCAGCAGCGTAACGCTGTACTTGCGTAGCTCGCGGGCGATGGTGCCAAAGATCGTCTGGCGGGCCGTCTGCGGATTGAGGAACTTGTGCGCCTCCTCAATCGTGATCATCAGCGGGCGGGGCTTGTCGGCCTCATTCTTCGACTGAAGATAGTGCTCAGTGCGCTCGATCCAGCGCCGGTGAATGCGCCGCGTGACCAGATTTGCCACGAGCATATAGGCCAGACTGCTGCCGTTGGCGCCAAATTCAAGCACGACATGCCGCCCGGCAGACAGGGCATTGATCAGGCGGTCGATGGACGAGAAGTCCGTTGTCTCACGGATAAAGGGCAGTTTGTGCAACTGACTGAGCTTCCGCTTCAGGGCGCTGATGGCACCCAGGTGCGTCCCACTCTGTTCGGCGAATTCCTTCAGGCGTTCGCCATCCATCGCCAGGAGCTCGCGCAACCAGTCTTTTTTGAAGCGGTTGTGGAGGATGTAGGACGACTCGGTCGCCGTCGCACCGAGGTTTAATTCTTGGTCGAGGGTGATGACATCATCGATCTCAATCTGGTCAAGGCCGATCACGATCTCGCCGTCATAGCTGTGTCCGCCGCGTGGGTCAATCGTGTAGACCAGCACATCGCTGCCGAAAAGCTGACTCAGCCCCTTGACGAAGCCGCCGCCCTCCGAGCGCGTCTCCCAGCCATACTCGTTGTGCATGTCGAAGATCAAGTTACTGGCGACGTTCGCGTACACGACGCCGCAGAGCAGCAGGCGGGTGAGGAAACTCTTGCCGGTGCCGCTCTTGCCGAAGATGCCGTTCGAGCGCTCGACGAGGCGGGCCAAGTTCAGGCAGACGGGCACATCCATATCGAGCGGGCGCCCGATCTCAAACAGATTGCCGCCCTCACGCCCAAACACACGAATAAAATCATCTTCGGAAGCCTCAAAGACGGGCGAGAAGTGGCGCGGGATCGTCTTCACGGGCAGCATGGTTTCCGACTGGTCGCTGGGCAGCATTAGGCGCGGCATCAGCGCCAGGGTGCCGTAGGTCGAAGTGCCGGCCAGCACCGCGTGAATGAAGGGGTCGCCGTCGGGCGGGTCAGTCAGGATTTTCTGATTGGTCGCCTCCAGGGCGACATCGGTGACCATCGAGAAAAACTCGTGCTTCTCGCCCTGGATGACCACAAACTTGCCGACACGCATATCCTCGACGCTCTCGCGGGCCTCAAGGCGGGCCGTCAGACCCTCAATGAGCGATCCGCTCGTGATCACGCCGAGGCGGTTGCGGGGCTGCGGCATCATGCGCTCCTCATTAAGGACTATATTCCTAGCACAAATATACCACAGCTTGCTGTATACTCAGTCACCGGCTTGCCCACCACTGCAAATTAAAGGTTGTGCCCGCGTTAGTATAATCCCCTCAAGGCGATGTGGAGGTACTACACTACAGGGCGAAATGATGGAGTACACACGAACGATGCGAGTCCTACTGGTCGAGGATAATGCCGATGTGCGGGGCTTCTTTGCACGAGCCTTGGCCTACATCGGGCCGCATGTTAAGGTGCTGCAAGCTGCTAATGGCCGCGAGGCACTCGATCTCCTCCTGAGCAATCAGATTGATCTCGTGCTCAGTGACCAGCGGATGCCCCGTATGACCGGTATTGAGCTCCTGGTCGCCGTGCGTTTGCACTCGCAGGTGCCCTTTCTGCTGATCTCAGCCGAGTGCGCCGTTGAACGGACAGCGTACCGTGCCGGGGCCAACGAGTTTCTCATCAAGCCCATTGGCCTCGACGCCTTGCGCGATGCCGTTGCCCGTCACTTGCCGCCTTTGGGCCGGGAGTATGTTGGGTGAAGGTGGGTAGGTGGAGAGGTGGAGAGGTGAAAAGGTGGAGGTGATCACCTCCACACCTCCACACCTCTCCACACCTCCACACCTCCACACCTCTCCACACCTCCACACCTCTCCACACCTCCACACCTCCACATCTCCACGTATTAGGAGCGCAGCGCGCCTATGAGCATCCCACGGTACGACGGCTACATCTTCGACCTTGACGGCACGCTCTACCTGGGCGATGAGGTGCTGCCTGGGGCAGTCGAACTGCTCGCCACGCTGCGGGCCGAGGGTCGCCGAGTGGCCTTTCTCTCGAATAATCCGACGCGCACCCGCGCACAGTACGTGGTCAAGCTGTGCGCCCTGGGCCTCCAGGCCGACCTAGCGGAAGTGGTCAACTCGTCCTCGGTGCTGGTGCAGTGGCTGCTTGAACACGCGCCGGGGGCGACGCTCTTTGTCTGCGGCGAGGCACCCCTGATTGGCGAACTGACGGCGGCGGGCTTCGCGCTCAGCGAGCGGGCCGCCGAAATCGCGCTTGTGGTCGCCTCGTTCGACCGCACCTTCACCTACCACAAGCTTCAAGTGGCCTTCGATGCGATCCGGGCGGGGGCGCGTTTAGTCGCCACCAACCCCGACCGCTTCTGCCCCGTCCCCGGCGGCGGCGAGCCTGACGCGGCGGCGATCATCGCTGCGATTGAAGCCTGCACCAACACCCGCTGCGAGGTGAACGTCGGCAAGCCGTCGCCGATTATGGCCCGCACGGTCAGCGCGCTGCTCCAGCTACCCCCGGAGCGCTGCCTGATGGTGGGCGACCGCCTAATGACCGACATTGCGATGGGCGCGGGCGCCGGGATGGACACCTTGCTCGTGCTGACCGGGGACAGCACCCGCGCTGATCTGGCGCGTGCGCCTGCCCAGCCGACCTACATCGCCGAGACGCTGCGTGAGCTCCTTTCGGTCGTACGCTGATTGCTCTTGACGGGCTGGGCCACAAGATCTACACTAGGATTGATTGTGATGATGAGAGGAGAGACCATGCCACCCGTGCGCCCGACGCCCCAGCCCCAGCAGCCGCCCTTCCGTGTCGCCTTCAGCGGTGATGGGGCCGCCGAGGTCGCTTGGCCCACGGCGCTGCGTGCGCTCATGCTGCTGACCGACGCCGTTCATCTCGGCGACCCGGCCCTTGCCCGCCTCTCCGACGACGACCTCATCCTCCTTCGCGCCTCCCTTGCCCGCCTCGCCGGCAGCGAGCCATCCAGCGTCGCGTAAGCCAGACGAGTACCCGCTCAAGCTGTAGCAGCCCCCGCGCCTTTCTGGCGCGGGGGCTGCCTTTTGTTCGGGTCTACGCCTTAGGCATGTCTCAGCCCAGCGCATCTGGTCGCCTAGAAGGCGGCACTACGAACGCTTGCGCTCGGACTGAAACCTGAAACCTAGCACCTGAAACCTTGGCTAAGGGCGCGCAACAAAGCTGAAGCTGATCTTGACCTTATCTTCGGCCCGCAGCATACCGGCGATGTCGGGGGGCGTAACGCCAACGTCGCTCATCTTGATCTCGGCGCTGGCGACGCCGCTCATCTCGGTGCCGACCACCTTGCCGGTGACAGTGAAGGTCACGGGCTTCGTCACATCGCGCACCGTCAGGTCACCCGTGATCGTCAGCGTTAGCGCTTCGCCGTCGTTATAGGTCGCGGGCAGCCCCTCGATCTTTGTCGGCACGAAGGTGGCGAGCGGGAAGCGGGCCGACTCGAGCCAGTTGTCGCGGATGGCGTTGTCGCGGCGCTGGTTGTCGGACTGGAAGGCGCTAAGGTCGATCTGGATCGGCCCGACCGTGCTGTTGCGCGGGTTGGCCCGGTCAAGGTTCACCGCGCCGCTGATCACCTGGGTTTTGCCCACGGCGACGTTGAAGCGGTTGTTCTGGCTCAAAAAGGTCTCGCCCACCTCGTAGGTAACCGCCGATTCCGCCGGCACGATGTTGAAGACGGTGCTGGCGGCGGCGGCGCTGGCAGGGGCTGTGGCCGCAGCATCGGTGGCGGCGGGAACGGTGGTGGTGTCTGTGGCGGCGGGGGCGGCGGCGGCGGCGGGGACTGTGGCGGCGGGAACCGTGGCCGCTGCGGCGGGGGGCGACGCAGGTGTTCCGCCACAGCCAGCCAGCAGCGCGGCGAGCAGCGCGGCGGCGCAGATCCGGTAGCGCATCGGGACTCCTTCTAATCTTGGTGCGGGAACAAGCAAGACGGCAGCGTCAAGACGCTACTGCCGGGGAACAACCCGCTTAGCACCATAGCATACGGGTCTGCTTTTAGGGTACGCCGGGTAGATCATACTGTCAATGGTAGCGTTTGCTGAGCGGTGCAGCGCCTCTGGCATGGGGCACGGCGATTTGTTATACTCCAGACATCTGCCGCGCTTGCCACCGCCCCACGCGGGCATGGACGACTACTGCGATGGTGACAACCTCAGATCGAACCAGCGTCACGCACCGTCCCCGCCGCCAGCGCCAGCGGCTCTATCGGATCGGCGGGAACCTGCTGCTCTTTGGAGGGCTGTACCTGCTACTCTTCGTCGGCGGGGTGTACGCCAATGTTGAGTACCAGCGCATGGCCGCCCGTGGCGACTCCGATATTGCGGCCCCGCGAGCGATGATCGGTGCGTCGGCCCTGCGCTCCTTAAGCGTGGCGCTAGACCAGCAGGCCGTTGCCCCACGCGGGGGAAGCAGCGCCGCGCCTGCCGTGGTGCAGCCAACGGTTGCCAGCGCTGCCAGCGTGGCCTTAGCCCGCAACATCGAGGAACAGATCGCCTCAGCGCTGCCTGCACCAGCCCAGATCGCTCATGTCAGCACGGTCGAGCGCCTGATCCTACCGAGCGTCAAGCTCGACGCGAAGGTGATCGAGGTCGGCTGGCAGACGGTCGAGCAGGATGGTCAGCCGATGGCGGTGTGGAACGTGGCCGAGTACGCCGTCGGCCAGCACCAGGGTTCGGCTAACCCTGGTGAGGGCGGCAATATCGTGCTGGCCGGTCACGTCGGCGGCTACGGCCACGTCTTCCGTGACCTCTATTATGTGCATCCCGGCGAGCCAGTGATCCTCTATAGTCAGGGGCGCGAGTACCGCTATGTGGTCAAGGATCGCCTGATTGTGAACGAGGACGGTGCCCCGCCCGCGCAGCGGGAGGCCAACGTCCAGCTCATCGCCCCCACCGACCACGAACTGGTGACGATGCTCACCTGCTGGCCCCCCAATGGCCCCAAGAAGTTTACGCAGCGCGTGATCATCCGGGCCTTACCAGAAAGCGCGGCGGCCAACGCAAGTGAGGCGGTGACGCCGTAACGCCAAAGGCGCGGGTTGACCCGCCGACTTTAGACAAGATTCAAACCAACGTGACCGTCTGCGGCGTTCCACGCCAATTCGGAGCGATCTCGCGCAAAGTCGCAAAGCCGCAAAGCTGCTATAGTAATCCTATTGGGGTCGTGAAGCCATAGGACGACGCGCACGCCCCCTCCCCAACCCTCCCCCGTTGGAGGAGGGAGTCGCGCGCCTTCCCCTCACGGGGGGAGGTTGGGCGGGGGGCGTGCGCCAGCATCGCCGCATCCTTCACAACCTCCGTAGGATTGCTATATATGGACAGGATGCGCTGAACGACTCTGAGGGGCACGTGCGCCTAAGCCTATGCGGATCGACATTCAAACGCTGACCATTGTCCAGAGTCTGCTCAATATTCTGCAATTCATGGCCCTCTTTGCCCAATATAGGGTCGATAAGACCCACCGGGGGCTTGGTTGGTGGGTTCTAGGTAGTGTGTGTTTGGGGCTGGGCTTCGCCGCGAATGCCATGCGCGATCTGCCGACCCTTGGGCTGATCGCGATTATTGCCAACAATGTCCTGTTCGTCGCTGGCTCGGCAGCGCTCTATGTGGGCGTACGGCGTTTCTTTGATCAGCATGTTCCGCACCGGCACTTGATCGCGTTCTGTGCCACCTTCACGCTCCTAATCAGCTATTTCACCTACGGCAACAATGATCTTACGGTTCGGCGCACCCTGCTCTCGGTTGCCATCGCTGGACTCGGCTTCGTGACCGCACAGGCGCTCTTTGTGTCCAGCACCCGCTCATTCACGGCTTCGGCACGGTTTCTCGCGGTGGTCTTTTTGGGCATGGGCGGGTTCTTTAGCCTACGGGTGCTGGCAACGCTGACCGGTGCCCCGGTGGAGAACGCCTTCAGCGCGACCCTGGCGCAGACCGCAACCCTCATCGTGGTGTTCATCGCCAGTGCGCTGTGGACGTTTGGGTTTATCATGATGGTCAATCAGCGCTTGGTGGCGGAAAACCGCGAGGCCAAAGAGACCGCCGAGCTGATGTTTAATACCAGCCCCGATGCGGTGCTGATCACCCGCTTGCACGATGGTGCGTTTGTAAACATCAATGACGGCTTTACTGCGATGACCGGGTACACACGCACTAATGTACTTAGACAGTCAACCCTGACGATCAACCTCTGGCATGATCCGGCGGATCGCCACAAGCTGATTTTGGCCCTGAACGAGCAGGGCTTCTGCCATAATCTGGAGGCCGTCTTCCAGCGCAAAGACGGTAGTCAGCTCATCGGCATGGTCTCGGCGCGGTTCATGACCCTGCAAGGCGAGCCGCATATGATCAGCGTGACCCATGACATCACGCAGCGCAAGCAAGCCGAAGACGCCCTGCGCGCCAGCGAACAGCGCTATCGCTTGCTGGCCGACCATGCCAATGATGTGATCTGGACGATGACGCTGGACGGTAAGTTTACCTACCTCAGCCCTTCGGTCTACCAATTGCGCGGGTTCACGCCCGAAGAAGTTCTCCAACAGTCGTTGACGCAAGTCGTTTGTCCTAGCTCAAGCGCCACGGTGCAAGAGGGCTTTCGACGCGCCTTTGCCGAGATCAACACTGGTCAACGGCAGCCGACGCAGTATTTCGAGATTGAACAGCCCCGCAAGGATGGTACGACCGTGTGGACCGAGGCCACCGCACGGGTGATGTACGATGATGCGGGACAGCCAATCGGTTTGGTTGGCGTGTCACGCGATATTACTGAGCGCAAACGCCTCGAAGGGGCCTTGCAACACCAGGCCAACACGGACGGACTCACGGGGGTCGTGAACCGACGGCGCTTCCTAGAACTGGCACAAGGCGAATGTATACGTGCGCTGCGGCTCAACCACCCGCTGGCAATCGCCGTGATCGACCTTGATCATTTCAAGCAGATTAACGACTCGTATGGTCATGCGGTGGGCGATCAGGCGCTTGTGGCATGGACGCGGATCTGCCAGCAACAGATTCGCGTGATCGACCTGCTGGCCCGCTTCGGTGGTGACGAGTTTGCGCTGCTCTTGCCGGAAACGACGGCTACGCAGGCACGTACGGTGCTGGAACAGGTCTGTCGTGCGTTGGCCGCCCAGCCCATTGACGTAAGTGGCAACACGGTCACACTTACCATTAGCGCAGGCATCGCGAGCTTGGCGCACGAGGCCGAGTCGCTCGACACGCTGCTGGAACGCGCTGATCGTGCGCTCTACCAGGCGAAGGCAGCGGGGCGCAATCGCGTGGTGGTTGAAGCGGGCGTGGCCTGCCCTGAGCATCCTTCCCGCTGAACAGCCTGTTATCGCAATCCTACAGCGGTTGTTTCGCGCCCGCCCGGTGGCGGAAGCCACGGGCTACGCGGTGCGAAGGCCGCCTGCGCGGCCTAGACGAGCCTGCTTCAGCCGACTTCGCACCCAGGAGCCGGAGGCTTCAGCGCCCCGGCGGGCGACGGTGCGACCGCCATGGCGCAACGCTGAACAGGTTTGCCAAAGCGAATCGGAGGTGCTATACTGTGGCAGCGAGACGATTCGCAGCTTGGCGTGCTGCCGTGCGGCTGCTCACCCGCCAGATATGACAGCAGATGGTCGGTCGTACGATAGACCATCGAGGGACACTTGCGATGAACCGTCACTAAGCATTGCCTTCTGGTGATCGCACCACGCCGCTGTCAGCGGTGCGGGCGCTAACGCCGGAACTCGGCCTGTGCCGGACGCTGTGAAAAAGTGGGTAGCCCCCACTTTTCTTATTGTAGGCGAGATGAGAAAGGTATGAAGAGCGATTTTTACACGGCGATCTCACAGATCGCAGCCGAGCGTGGCATTCCAAAAGAGGCGATCATTGATGTTATGGAAAAAGCGCTGATCACCGCTTACAAACGCACGCTGGGTAATAATCCGCCGCCAATGGAGGTGACGGTGCGCCTTGATCCGATCACGGGTGCGGCCCTCGTCTACGCCGAGAAACAGGTGGTTGACGATGTGCTTGACGACCGCTTCGAGATCGAGATTTCGCAGGCGCAGCGCCACAAGCCGGGTGCGCTGCTGGGCGAGACTGTGATGGTCGAGAGTACGCCGAACGACTTTGGGCGCATTGCGGCCCAGACCGCCAAGCAGGTTGTACTCCAGGGCATCAAAGAGGTCGAGCGCGAGTACATCTACGGCGAGTATATGGATCGCGAGGGTGAGCTGATCACCGCGACGGTGCAGCGCATGGCGAAGGGTAACGTCATTCTTGAAATGGGGAAGGCCGAGGCCATCCTGCCGCCGAAGGAGCAGGTGGACAACGACCGCTACTACCACGGCCAGCGCCTCAAAGTGTACCTGATGGAGATCCGCAAGGAGGATCGCGGCCCGCGCCTGATCGCCTCGCGCACGCATAAGCAGTTGATTATGCGGCTGTTCGAGATGGAGGTGCCCGAGATTTACAATGGCACCGTCGAGATTAAGTCTATCGCCCGTGAGCCGGGGCTGCGGACCAAGGTGGCCGTCGCTGCCCGCCAGGATGGGATCGACCCGGTCGGCTCGTGCGTGGGTATGCGCGGCATCCGCATCCAGAACATCGTCAACGAGCTAAACGGCGAGAAGATCGATGTGGTGCAGTGGTCGAGTGACCCGAAAGATTTTATTGCCAACGCGCTTTCGCCGGCCCAGGTGGTCGAGGTGCATCTCAACGACGAAGACCACGCCGCCCTGGTGATCGTGCCCGACAAGCAACTTTCCCTGGCGATTGGCAAGGAGGGCCAGAATGTGCGTCTGGCCGCTAAGCTGACGGGCTGGCGCATCGACATTAAGAGCGCCACGTCCTTGCTGGAGGATGAGCGGGCGGCGGTTGAGGCGCGAGGTTACGCCGAGGCCGAGCAGATGCAGACCGAGGCCGAGCTGTCGAATGCCCGCGTTGAGAGCCGGAAGGTGCGCCCCGACGGCACGGTGATGTATCAGAATGTACGCTACGGCCCGCTTGGCAACGACCTGATTGGCGAGAGCGTGCAGCTTAGGGCGACCTCGCAGAAGCTTTACATCTATGCCAACGACAAGCTGATCGCCTCGTACATTTTGGTCGAGGGCGGCGGTAGCGACGGGACTGGCGAGGAGTAAGCCCAAGCGTATATGGCAGAGACGTCACAAAAAGGCAGCGGCCCCAGGCCAAAACATATTCCCCAGCGCACGTGTATCGCGTGTCGGCGTACCGATACGAAGCGGGGGCTGATTCGCGTGGTGCGTGACGCCGAGGGGCGTCTGACCGTTGACCCGACGGGGCGGCAGAATGGGCGCGGGGCGTACCTCTGTCATAACCCGGCCTGTTGGGATGCGGCGCTCAAGCGGCGTGCGCTTGAGCGTGCCCTCCGCATCACGACGATGCACCCCGAAGATCGGGTTGCGCTTGCTGATTATGCCCAGGGGTTGCTGTCCGATGACCCTGTCCGGCCCGGTCAGGTTTCGTAAGACAAGGTTCGTGGAGGCTTTACAGTTTGGGCACGCGCAGCGCTTGCTGATGCGTTCGGCCTGAAACCTGAAACCGGACACCTGAGACCTTGTCTAAGCAATTTAAAGTAAGCAATTAAGCATCCTGTCCTTGTGCGAACGTCGGCGTGGCAACCACCGGCTGGGCGGCGCAGGGGCGAGAAAGGAATAAAAAATGCAGACCAGCCTTTCTTCCCGTGATGGTGATACCAGCGCGATCCGCTTGATGGGCGGCAGCGGTCGCCCCGGTGGCGGCGGTGGGCGTCCCGGTGGCGGCGGCGGTGGCCCCGGTGGCCCCGGCGGCGGTGGCGGCGGGCGTGGCCCCGGTGGCCCCGGCGGCGGTGGCGGCGGCGGGCGTGGCCCCAGTGGCCCCGGCG
>CAIWXH010000766.1 GCA_903916565.1 uncultured Oscillochloris sp.
CCGCACCGGGTCGCCAGGGCGCGGCTCGGGGTAGACGCTCTCGGCACCCAAACGTGCGCGCCGTTGCTGCCCCTCACCTACATGCGTGTAGGTCAGGTCGTAGAGCATGGTGCCGTGAATGTTCACGGGCTGCACGGCCTCAACCACCGCGTCGCGTGTTCCAGACATAATCATAGCAATAGCTTTCTTAGCCAAGGCTTCAGGGTCTAGGTTGCAAGTTTCAGACCGAACGTCGTGTCGCCTTCCAGGTGACCAGATGCGCTCGGCTGAAACCCGACACCTGAAACCTGAAACCACTCCTACAGCTCGTGCGCGAAGGCACGGATGAAGCGCACCAGATGCCATGGCCGCTCGCGCTGGGGCAGGTGGCCGCAGCCAGGTAGCACCAGCACTTTGGGGTTGGGCAGATTGTCGCGGAAGAAGGCGAACGAGCCGGTGGGCAGGAAGGTGTCGCGCTCGCCCCAAACCAGCGCCGTGGGCACCTTGATCCGCTGAAGATCCGAGGGCGTGAAGAACTCCCCGACCTCAGCCGACGCGACAAAGTAGCGCACCGCATCGCGCAGAAACAGCTCCTGGAAGCCGCGCTGGCCCAGATAGAGCGCCGGGTTGACCCAGCCGAACATCTGGCGGTAAATGGTACGCACCGAGCGCAGGTCGCGTACGGCCACCGTCGCGGCGAACTGCGCCCACGAGGCATGCCCTTCCAGCATCGCGCCGCCGGGGTCAATCAGCACCACCCCGCGCACCAGTTCGGGCACCAGTTCGGCTAGGCGGGCGGCGATCCAGCCGCCCATCGAGTTGCCGACCAGCAGCGCGGGGCGCCCCACCACCTCGCTGAGCAGCGCCCGCAGCACTGCCACTTGCTCGCCAATGCTGGCAAAGCGTCGCCCCTGCGGGTAGCCGCTCTGGCCGAAACCGGGTAAGTCGAGCGCGTAGACCGGGCCGACGCGGGCGATGCCGCCCAGCGTGAAGGCCCAGGTCAAGGCGCTGTCGGCGATTCCATGGATAAGAATGACGGGCAGCGCGGGGTCGCTGCCCGCGCTGCCAGCGCGGGCGAAGTAGTGGGTGTTGATGCCCGCGAGACGTTGCTCGTGGCTGATGGCCCCCGTGCGGAGCATGGCGCGGCGGGTGAGGCCCAGCACCAGCGGGATAATCACACGGGAGAGCGGCTCGCCCAGGGCGAGCCGCTGCCGAAAGGACTGCTCCATCATCACATAGGTCTTTCTAAACCGTCGGTGAATTAGTTTCTACCACGAAGCTCACGAAGTTCACGAAGGCCGGACAAGCGCATGCACATTCGTGTTCTTCGTGTTCTTCGTGCCCTTCGTGGTACATATATGTGTGCTGGTGCGGGTTACCCAGCCTTAAAACGTCGCCACGCGGCTTACGCCCTCAGCGGGGGTGCAGATCAAGACCGTGGCTTGGTTGCCCGTGCGGGCTTGGTACTGCGCCGCAAGGCTTTCGGCGAAGGACGCGACGGCACTGGTACTCACCAGGCTGACCGTGCTGCCGCCGAAACCTCCGCCGGTGAGGCGCGAGCCGTAGCAACCCGGCAGGTCGCGGGCAAGCTCGACCAGCGTATCAAGCGCGGGCACGCTCACCGCATAGTCGTCGCGCAGGCTGGCGTGCGACTCGTACATCAGGGCACCGAAGCCGATGAGGCTGCCATGCTCAAGCGCCTCGGCGGCCCGCAGCGTGCGGCTGATCTCCGTCACAACGTGGCGTGCCCGTGGCAGCACAGCGGGCGGCAGCAGATCGGCGTTGGCCTCTAGCTGCTCGGCGGTCACATCGCGCAGGGCCGCGATACGCGGCAGGCGCGTCTTAAGCAGCGCCACGGCCTCGTGGCAGGCAGCGCGGCGCTCGTTATACGCCGAGCCGACGAGGCTGTGGCGCACGCCACTGTCGCAGACCACCACGCGCACATCGGGCGGGATGGGAATGGGCGTGTAGCTTAGGTCGCGGCAATCGAGCAGCAGCGCGTGGTCGGCCCGCCCGAGGGTCGCCATAAACTGATCCATAATCCCGCACTGCACCCCGACAAAGCTGTTTTCGGCACCCTGCGCCAACAGGGCCAGCTCCTCGCCGAGCAGGTTGAGCTGATTCAATTGTTGAAGCGCGTAACCGACCGCAACCTCAAGGGAGGCCGAGGAGGAGAGGCCGCTGCCGATGGGCACATCGCTCTTGATCAGCAGGTCGGCACCGAGGATGGGCAAATCGCGGGCGTGCAGCCCCTTGACCACCCCGCGCACATAATTCCCCCAGGGCTGCGTGGTGCTATGCTCGATCCGCTCAAGGCTGAAGCTGTCCTCGGCGGCGAGATTGGCGCTGAAGACGCGCACGGTATGGTCGGGGCGCGCACGGGCCGCGACGAAGGTGCAGCGGTCAATGGCGATGGGCAGCACAAAGCCTTCGTTATAGTCGGTGTGTTCGCCGATTAGATTGACGCGACCAGGGGCGCGGACGATCAGACGTGGGGTAACGCCAAAGTGGGTCGTGAAGGCGTCACGAAGATCGCTGATCGCAGGCATAGGAGGCTCCATCACAGCAGCACGCGGGCGCAAGCGCTAGTCTACCACATAGGCGGCGCTGCCGATGGGCGGGCTAGGGCCACAGCCAGGGCTGATGCAAAGTCGCCGCCGGGGGACTGAAGTCCCCGGCTCTTGGTTGCGAAGCCGGCCTGCGCCGGCTGGTTGAGGCCGCGCAGGCGGCCTTCGCATGACGTAGCCCCCGTGGCTTCAGCCACCGGGCGTGGGGCTGGCAGGCGACTTTGCAACCGCCCTAGGGCCACGGCATGGCAGCGAATCTGTGCTATGGTAGCATCCACTATGGATGTTACCCCTGACTACCATACGGCCATCGCGCATCTGTGTGCCGCCGACCCGGTGCTGGCCGAGATCATCGCCGCTGTAGGCGCCTGCGCGCTTCAGCCGACGGGCCACCGCTTTGTGACCCTAGCCGACGCCATTGTTTCGCAGCAGCTTTCGGTGAAGGCCGCTGCGACGATTATGGGCCGCCTGGTGTCTGCCCTGGTTGAACTGACGCCCGCCGCGATCTTAGTCGCGAGCGACGAAACCCTGCGCGCCGTGGGCCTTTCGGCGCAGAAGGCCCGCTACCTGCGCGATCTGGCAGCGCACACGCTGGCGGGCGCGCTCGATCCGCTGCCGGGGCTTGACGACGAGGCCGCCATTACGGCCCTCACCGCGATTAAAGGGGTGGGCCGCTGGACCGCCGAGATCTACCTGCTCTTCGCGCTGGGTCGCCCCGATGTGCTGCCCGCCGATGATTTGGGCCTGCGCTACGCCGTCTGGCAGCGCTACGGATTGCCCGCCGCCCCCTCATCTGCCGCTGTGCGCGCTCTCGCCGAACCCTGGCGTCCCCACCGCAGCGTCGCCGCTTGGTACCTCTGGCGCATCAGAGACCGTAAGGGCGGCGCATAGCCCGTGTGGTTCAATGCCTTTGGGTTTCGTCCTATGCTATAGCAGTCCTATACGGATTATTGAATCCGGGGGACTAAAGTCCCCGGCTCTTGTAGCTGCGAAGCCTGCCTTCGCAGGCTATCCAGGCCGCGCAGGCGGCCTTCGTACCCGTAGCCGGGGACTTCAGTCCCCCGGCAGGCGCTCAACCACCCGGCTAGGATTGCTATAGTTGCTGCGCTTGGCCTGAAACCTGGCCCCTGAAACCTTGTCCAAGCTTAAAAAGGAGTACGCATGCCACGCACTGATGGCCGCGAACCAGACCAACTGCGGCCTGTAGAGATTATCCCCGGCGCGGTGCCTTACGCGGAAGGCTCGGCCCTGATTATCTGCGGCAACACGCGCGTGCTTTGCGCCGCCAGCCTCGAAGAGAATGTCCCTGGCTGGCTGCGCGGCCAGGGTCGCGGCTGGGTGACCGCTGAGTATGCCCTGCTCCCCCGTTCGACCCACACCCGCACCCGGCGCGAGCGTGACGGGGCTGGCGGGCGCACCCAGGAGATCCAGCGCCTGATTGGGCGCTCGCTGCGAGCTGCGGTGAACCTGTCCGCCCTCGGCGAGCGCGTGATTACCATCGACTGCGATGTCCTTCAGGCTGATGGCGGCACGCGCACGGCGGCGATCACTGGCGGCTACGTGGCCTTGGCCCTCGCCTGCCGTACGCTGGTCGCGCGGGGGCGTCTGACCGAGAGTCCACTTACGCGGGCGGTGGCTGCGATTAGCGCGGGCATCGTCGGCGAGCAGTTGTTCCTCGATCTCGACTATAGCGAGGATAAACATGCCGATATGGATTGCAACGTCGTCATGACTGACACGGGCGCCTTCGTCGAGGTGCAGGGCACCGCCGAGGGTGAGCCGGTGCCCCGCGAGCGGCTCGACGTGCTGATTAATCTGGCCGCCGATGGTATCAGGCGGCTGCTGGAGCTTCAGCGTCAGGCGCTTGGGAGCTGAGACTAGGTTTCAGGTGTCGGGCCGAACGGCTCAGCAATCTTGCGCCCAAACCCTATTCCGTGTATACTCTACACGGAATAGGGTTTACAGCGAGGTGGGCATGATCCGACTGGGCTTCGCAGTCCGTGCGCTTGGGCGGCCAGGGCTTGCGGCGGGTAGCGGGCGGGGCGCGCCGCCACACCTAAGCATCGTCCTCGCTCGGCTTGCCGATATGCTGGCCTACCTCGGCCACATCCACGTCGGCCTCTATCGGGTCGCCCTTGCCCTACCCCCCGACGAAGCCTTCCCACAGTTGGTCGCCTGTGCGCCCCAGCTTGAGGCGCTGGCAGCGCGTCTTGCGCTTCAAGGCGTGCGGGTCACCGTCCACCTGCCCCTCGGGTTCTCTTTGGCGACCTCCGACGAGGTCGCCGCCACCGCCGCCATCGCCACGGTTGAGGCGACAGCGGCACTGTTGGCCGCCCTCGATGCCCGCCGTCCCCCTGGCCCCGCCGAGGGCGTCATGGTTGCCCACTTCGGTGCCGCCGCCGCTGATGCAGGTGCCGCCAAGCGCTTTGCCGCCCGTTATCTAGCCCTCTCGCCCCAGGCCCAAGCGCGGCTGGCGATTGAACACGAGGATGCCGGCCCAAGCCTCGCCCAAATCCTCGCCTTGCACCAGACGTGCGGCGTCCCCGTGGTCTTCGACGCCCTCCACTGGGAATTGCACAACCCCGAGGGGCTGCCGTTGGGCCTCGCCCTTGGGCTGGCCCTTGCCACATGGCCCGCCGACGTGCGCCCCAAAGCTCACCTGAGCAGCGCCCGCAGCGAGGCGCACCTGCTGCCCGGTCGTGCCGGTGACCCGCCGCGCATCGTGCCGCCCCGCCCCGGCCAGCACGCCGACTTTATCGCCGCTGGCGACCTTGAGCGCCTGCTTCGCGCCGCGCGTGGTCTGCCGCCCTTCGACCTGATGCTTGAGGCTAAGGCGGGCGACTTGGCCCTGGCCCGCCTGCGGGCCGAGATCGCCCGGCGTGCGCCCGACCTTGCCACGCAGCTAAGTTGACTGTGTATAATGGGCGCACGGACGGGCGCAGCATACTGCGCCCACACTTGTGTACCCGATGGAGTAGTTACGATGAGCCAGTCACGCCCTAAAGGCAAGCCAACCCCGCCGCCCAGCAGCCCTCTGCCGGGCCTCCTCTCTGCCGTCGTCGTCCTTCTCATCCTTGGTCTGGTCGCCGGCATCCTGATTAGTCGCTCAGGCAGTCAGAGCGCGGCGACGCCTACAGATGCTACCACGGCCCTCGCAACGCCCCAACCCGACGCGACAAGCGCCGCCGTCGCGCCGCCAAGTTCCCCGGCTGCGCCCGTGGCCGGTCTGCTGCCCACCGCCACCACCCACACCTTCGCCGCCGCGCCGCCCATGACCATTGACCCGCTGAAGAAATACACCGCCACGTTCAAGACCCCACGTGGCGACATTATCGTCGAGCTGCTGCCCGCCATCGCGCCGCAGACGGTCAACAACTTCGTCTTCCTGGCACGCCAGAACTTCTATAACGGACTCACCTGGCACCGCGTCATGGCAGGCTTTATGGCCCAGGGCGGTGACCCTGATGGCACCGGCGGGGGTGGCCCCGGCTACAGCATCCCCGCCGAGTTTACGGACAAAATTCTGTACGATACACCGGGCCTGCTGGCGATGGCTCGCACCGCAGACCCCAACAGCGCTGGCTCGCAGTTCTTCATCACCACTGCCCCGGCGCCCTCGCTGAACAGCCAGTACACCATTTTCGGGCGTGTGGTTGAGGGTCAGGCCATCGTTGACGGCATTCCCCTGCGCGACCCTGGGAGCGCCACCACCCCCGGCGAGACGATCCAGGGCATCACGATCAGCGAACAGTAACAGCGAATAAGCGAATAAACGAATGTCCCCCATTGTCGGGGGACATTCGCTTATTCGCTTATTCGCTGCCTATTCGTGGTCTACTTTTTCCGCCCGAACAGCCCGCGCTTCTTCGGCGGCTCGACCGTCTGGCGCAGCGCGTCGAGATCGGAGTCAATCGCTGGTGGCGGCACCGTTGGCACTGGCGCGGCACCATCCGGGGGTCGCAGATCGTCGAGCGAGATGCGTTTGCCGGGGGTCTTTGTCACCGCCACCTCGCCGCCACCCACGACCATGGGGACGGGCGTTGGTTCAGGCGGCAGGGCCACCACTGGGGGGGGCGTCGGCGCAGGTGGTGACGCAAGCGGGGCAACCACCGGGGCGGGGGGCGGCTCAGGTGTCGGAATAGCCATTGGGGTACGGGCTAACACTGAAGTCGGGGCGGCGGCCCGATCCAGCGCGACTGGAGTGGGCGCACTCACCATTGGCTCACTGATCGCGTCGGCATACGGGCTTGGCGTACGCTCGACCCCCAGGGCCATGAGCCACTGCCACAGATACGCACGGCGCTGGCGGGGTTCATCGGGCAGGCGTAATGGTCGCCCGCGTGCGTCGATCACCAGCCCAAGGCTGCTCCCGGTCACATCGCCCCCATCAGACTCAACCACTTCGCCGGGGGCCGCCGTGCCTACCCATACGCCCGCCGCAGGTCGCACCTTCAGATGGCCGTAGCGCCCCTGCGGCAGCGCTAGGCGTGCAATCTCGCCGTGGCGCACACTGATGCGCTGAGCCTGCCCGCCCACCACGCTCAGTTCAACCTCGGCGGCGGCATCGCCGATACGACCATCGCCCAGCAGCGTGACCACGCTAGCCAGCGGCACATTCTGCAGCAGATCGCGGTCAACCACGGTCACCGCCGCGTCAGCGTCGAGGCCCGCCAGCGCCCCGCCGGTCACCAGCAGGCCCAGGGTGTCGAGGTAGACATCAATAATCGGGTGATCGTGTGCGCCGGTCGGCTCAAGCGCATCGAGCAGCGTCAGCAAGCTTAGGCCGAGTTGTGGTGTGTGGGCCAGCACGCCGCCCCCGGCCACCAGCCAGTCGTAGTCGGTCACCGTGGCCTCGTCGCGCAGCGCCGCGTAGGTTGTTCGCAGCGCCTCGCGGGCCAGGGCGTGCTCAATATAAAGATCCTCGCGGCTGGCAGGCAGCAGGTGGGGCCGCAAGGCCCGGTTGAGCAGGCGCTCGGTGAGTGTACCCTGGTCAATTGGGAAGGGCAGCCAGCGGGTCAGGGCTGCGACACCCGGCGTCGCCAGCAGTTCGGTCAGACCATAGGATGTGCCCAGCGTGCCAAGGACGGCGGGGTGAAAGCGGCCTGGGGCGGCGTAGAAGACCGCGCTGGCGCTGGCCCCCACATCAACGGTGAGCACCCGGCGCTTCGTGCGCTCGGCGAGAAAGCGGGTGATCAGCCCTTCAACTTCGCAGACGGTTCGCACCGGCGCACGGCTCATCCGCCGCAGGTTGCCAATGCCGGGCAGCCGGGGCAGAATCTGCTTCTCGTAGAGGTGGGCGAGTTCAAGGCGGGCCGGGTCGAGGTTCGCCTGATCAAGCGCCGGGCGCAGGTTATCAACGACGAAGATCTCGGCCCGATCCGAGAGCGCCGCAATCACGCGCTCGCGGGCATCGCTGTTCCCGGCGAAAATCACCGGACGGGCCGTCACCTCCTGCCGCTGCTGGCCGCTGGCGTCCACCCCCGAACTGAGGGCGGTCAGGCCGACGATATGGGCCAGGCGGTTGACGGCATCAACGGCTCCGTGTTCAAGGCCACCGGCGATCAGCACGCTGTCTGGGCGCAGGCTGAGCAGCGCCTCGACCTGGCGCTCGATCCACGAGCGTTCGGCGGGGCCAAGCGCTGGCGCGCCCGCCGCATCGTCAAGGGTCACCACTTGGAGCAGCGCGGTGTAAGTGGCGCGGCTAGCGTGGACGGCGCTGCGGGCCGAGACATCAGCGGCGATAGCCGTGATTACGAGGCCCATGGTGCCAGCGGCGCTGGTTGCGACTACCACCTGATTGACCCCATCGCGCTCGCTGCTCTGGGGCATAATCAGTTGCCCATCGCGCAACAACTGGCGGCCAGTCATCTCCGAGATCGCCGCAGCGGCCTCAAGGATGCCATACAGGGCATTGTTATACGGGGCCTCGACGCTGCTGCTGGTTTCGGCATGGCCGACCATGCGGCTCTCGCCCTCGACTTGGTCAATCAGCGTTACCCGCGTGATCAGGCTGCCGACCTCGGCCACCAGCACCGCGCCCAATGTCTCTGCCATAACGTCTGTCTCGCTCATCACCTCAGACGTGGGTGGAACGTCGCCGCTCGTCTCAGCCCAGCGGCGCTCGGAACCAAGTGACAATAAACTCTAGCCGTGCGTTCAGCGCCGTCAGATAGGTCAGGATGCCACCGGCGAAGAAAAAGCCGAAGGCGACCATCAGGAGCCAGCGCCCGATCCCGGCCCCGAGCGCCACCACCCGCCCGCTCGGCGTCTCACGCGGCACGGTAAAGTAGAAATAGCACAGGGTTAGGACGACCCCCAGCACCAGCAGCACGGTGCCAACGGCCTGCACCGGGTCGTTGCCCACAGGACGGGCCGTGTCCAGAATCTGCGGCCACAGCGTACCCAGCAGCGCACCGCCTACGGCCAGGGCGGTGCCGACGCCGAAGAGCAGGGCCAAGGGGATGTTCGCCAGCCACGACAGCGACTGGCGCCCCGTGAGGCGCGTCAGCAGCAAGAGGCCCAGGAGCCATGGCACAATTCGTAGACTGAGACTGACGGGGTCATTCACGCTGGACAGGGTACTCAGCGCAGCCGGGCGCAGCACCTGATGATAGACCACCACCAGCGCGTAGCCAAGCGAGACACCCACAAAGAGGTACTGGGCGATCCGGTAGGCCGGATTATCACCAAGCAGGCGGCTGAAGACCAGCAGGGTGAGCAGCACCGCCACAAGTCCGGTGATGAAGGTGGTCAGCGCGTCACCGCTCACGCGGCACCTCCTCGGGTGGTTCGCCTGTGGCTGATGGCTGATGAAACAGCGCCGCCGACCAGGAGTAGTAAGAAGACCACGACAGCGAACCAGAGTTGTCCCGTCGAGCGCGCCACCGCAGTCGGATCGCCGGTCGCATCACCAGCGGCGAGGGCCAGAGCACCCTGCTGGCCGGCGAGATGATAGACGTTTGGTAGCCGCAGATAGGGTTGGACGAGCGGTTGGGCCTCTTGGGGTAGCAGGAAGACAATCGGGACATTGCGCGCCATGGGGTGAACCTGCTCCATCCAAGCCTGCACGTCTTGGGGCTGGTCGGCCATCACCAGGATCATACTCAGGTCGCTCATGCCGGTAAAGCGCGGCGTGCCATCAGGCCGATTCGCCACAAGGCTTTGGCTCGCATCCTGTCCATCGAAGTCCGACTTTAGCTCAGCGCGCAAATCTTGCGTGAGGCTGCGGAGGGCCAGTTCGCCACCGGGCTTGTAGCCGAGCAGCACATAGTCGCGCCCGCCGAAGTTCACGCCGTTCTCGTTGTTATAGCCCGCCGTGCGTAGCGGCCCGACTAGATCGAATGAGAGTAAGGTGCCCTGCATATCGGTGCTAACCAGGATGAGCTTGGTCTTATTGGCGAGCAGCCGCTTGGTGACTGCTTCCTCCAGGGGGCGCAACTCGCTGCTGCGCTGCGCGCCCCACTCGTAGGCCACCAGCGCCACGCTATCACTCGTGAAGCTATCAAGGAGTGCCCCCAACTCGGTAGACTCTGGGGACGTGGGTGTGGCGGTCTGAAAGGGTGTCGTCAGCACAGGTGCGATGAGCGCGACGAGCAGGGCCAGCGCCAGCAGCAGATAGAGGACGCGGTCGAGGCCGATCCGCTGCCAGCGCGTGAGCGGGCTGGCAGCCACTGGAATTGCTGGCTCAGGGTAGGGGGTGCGGTTGATCTGCTGGAGCAGCGCGACTGCAGCCATTTGCTCGGCGGTGCGGGTGTACTGGGGGCGTTGCGGCACAGCCACGTCGGCGATGGCGGCGATCTGCGCTTCATCCTCTTGTTGATCAGACGCACCGAGCTGGCGCAGCCAATCGAGGGCTTGGCCCTCGCCGCTATCGACGGGACGCTCTGGTTCGGGCACGCGCAGCCAACTTGGCAACTCGGCCCCACTGAGGAAGCTGTTGCTCTCGTTTTGTTCGGCTGCCGGTATTGGCCGACGCGGCGGCGGTGGGGCCGCCACGTCTGGTCTGGGCGCGGCGGGCGGCTCGTCGGCGATACCGCGTAGCCACGACGGTAGCCCTGGGTCGGTTGTGGCCCCGGGGCGCGCTTCGGCGTCGGGCGGCTCGCCAGTCAGTAGCCACGGTGGCAGATCTTTCGCGTCAGGCTGGCTCGCGCTTGGCGGCGGGGCAGTGTCCTCTTGCGCCCATGCCAACATCTCTGCGGATGGCTCTGCGGGTTCAGGCGGCGCATCGCGGAGCCATGCAGGGTCGGGAGTAGAGCCTTCTTCGTCGAGCCAACTGGGCACCGCTTCGGCGTCTGGTGGAGGTGACGCAGGTGTCGCTTGTCGCTGCGGCGGTGTCTCGCCCACATCTGCCGGGGGTGCAGCCGATTCGCGCAGCCACGATGGCATCTCGTCGTCGCCAGATGCAGGTGCCGATTCAGGCGCTGCGGGTGTAGCGCTGTCGTCGTGGAGCCACGCGGGCACATCGTTGCCCGCAGTCGCTAGAGGCGTCTCGGCCTCCTGTAGCCACGATGGCACCGCGTCGTTGTTGTCCCCAGGGGGCGTGGCGACGTCCCGGAGCCACGCGGGGACATCGTCGGCGGGGCGGGGCGGGGTGGGCTGCGCGTCGGCTTGGGCGCGTACGGGCGGCTCGGGGGCGGCGTCCCGCAGCCACGCGGGCACATCGTCGGCGGGACGCGGTGGGGTGGGCAGGGCATCGGCCTGGGCGCGTACGGGCGGCTCGGGGGC
>CAIWXH010000767.1 GCA_903916565.1 uncultured Oscillochloris sp.
CCTCCCCATCTCCCCCCCTCCCCCCCTCCCCATCTCCCCCCCTCCCCACCTCAGTGCGCCTCGTGGTCGCTGTCGTGGAACCGCACCTCCAGCGCCTCGGCCCGCACCCCGGCGCTAGTCGCGGCGGCGCAGATCTGGTTGCGCCCGCTGCGCTTCGCCTGATAGAGCGCATAATCAGCGTGTTCCAGCAGATGGTCAACGATCATCCCGCCGAGATCGGCCAGCGTGGTCAGCCCAATGCTCACCGTGAGGCTAATCGCGCCCCGCCGCGTGGGCACCGGCGTCACCGCAATGTACTGGCGCACAGACTCCAGCACCGCCACCGCAGCGACCTCGTCAACCCCAGGCAGGATGACGGCGAACTCCTCGCCGCCGATCCGCCCAAGCACAGCCTCGGGCGGCAGCAGCGCCATGCACTGCGCGGCGATCCAGCGCAGCACATCATCGCCGACGTGGTGGCCGTAGGTGTCATTCACCTGCTTGAAGTGGTCTATATCCAGGATCGCGGCCCCGCCTGGTCGCCCGTGGGTATACGCCTCGCGCACCGTCTGCTCGGCCAGTTCAAAAAAGCGCCCGCGATTGGGCAGCCCCGTGAGCGAGTCGATCTGGAGCCGCGCATTGAGCTGCGCGTTCATGAGCGCCACCGTCGCCTGCTGCGCGAACAGCAGCAGCAGCCGCTCGTCGTCACTGGTAAACGTGCGCCCCTGGTGCATCATGCCCACCCCCAGCACGCCGACCAGCCGCTCGCCTTGGAGCAGCGGCACATCAAGGCTGGCGACCATGCCCATGGTCGTCGTCACGGGCAGCGCACCCGGCCACGCCGCATAGTCGTTTAGGATCAGACTCTGGCGCGTGCGGGCGACATGCCCCAGGGTACCTTCCCCAAGCCCCTGGCGATAGCCCGCATGCTCGGGCACAAGCGGAAACCGAGCAGCCAGCACGAGGTCGCCGCACGCCTCATCGTAGGTCATGAGTTCCACCGCATCCACATCAAGCAACTCCGCCGCACGCTCGACAATCAGCGCCAACAGGCGCTCGGGGTCAAGCTCGCTCGTAATCGCCGTGAGCGTGGCGCTGAGCGCTTCCAGCATCTGCACCTGACGGCGGGCCTGGGCTTCGCTCGTTCGCAGCGCCAACTCGGCATGTTTGCCCTCCGTCACATCGTGAATGAACGAGAGCAGATAGGTCTGGTGTTTAATCGTCAGCGTATTTGAGTAGACCTCGACCTCACGCAGCTCGCCGGAGGCCAGCCGGTGCTGAAAGTTAAAGAAGTTTTTGCGCCGCTGCGCCGCCTTCTGCATCTCGTAGGCAATCGCCTCGGGCGAGAGTTGGTTGATCGCCTGGATGTGCATCTGGGTCAACTGCGCGTACGAGTAGCCGTAGAAGTCAATGGAGGCTTGGTTTGCATCAACGATGCGGCCCGTCTGCGGGTCGATCAGCAGCTTCACCGAGTGATCCTCAAAAAAGATCGTCCGAAAGCGGGCCTCGCTCTCGCGCAGCGCATCCTGAACCTGCTTACGCTCGGTGATGTCGGCCAGCATGCCCGTCGTGCCCGTGACGGTACCCTGTGCATCCAAGGTCAGACGCGCACACAGTTCCACCCAGCAAACATCGCCACAGCGGTGCCGGTAGCGCACCTCGCAGCGATAATACTCCTGCTTGCGCTCAATCAGCGCCTGGAAGAGATCGCGGCAGCGCTGCCGATCCTCAGGCTCCACATACGCCAGAAAGCTCTGGCCCAGGCTGCTCTCCACCGCAAAGCCGGACACCTCAGTCCATGCCGGGTTCAGAAAGAGCCAGCGGCCCTCGGCGTCGGTGCGAAAGATCACCGCCTTCAAGTCGGCGACCAGCAGCCGGTACTGCGCCTCGCGCTCGCGCAGCGCCGCCTCAAGCTGGCGCTGGACGCTCACATCGCGCACGGTGCAAAAGAGGTACGTCTGGCCCGCGTGGCTGATCCTCGCGACGCTGATCGCGGCCTCGTACAGGCTGCCATCCTGGCGCCGATGTCGGGTCAGAAAGGGGCGCTCATCGGTGAACTTACCGGCCACGAGCGAGGCCAACTCGGCGACAGGCTTCTGCTGGGCCTCCCACTCGGACACATGCGCTGGCAGCCCTTCGGCGGGGTCGCGGCCAAGCATCCGCAAGAAGGTGTTATTGGCGTAGATCAGGTTGCCGCTCTGGTCGAGGATATGGATGCCATCGGGCGCTTGATCGAGGACCGGGTCGATGCCGTGCCGCAGCCATGCTGGGAGCGCTGGGTTCGCTGTGTACAATATTTAGCCTGCCGCCATCATGTGCGTACGCCCTTGCCGCTTGGCTTGATAGAGCGCGGTATCGGCGGATTTGAGGATAATTTCGCCCGTCGCACCATCATCGGGAAAGGCCGCGACCCCGACGGAGATCGTGATGATCACCGGGATGTTAAGCTCTTTCACCCCATTCCGTAAATACTCCGCCCGTTCCTTGGTGGTTTCTCGTGAAGTGTCAGGCAAAATAAGCACAAATTCGTCGCCACCATACCGGCAGGCAATATCCGATTTTCGGATGTGTTCCGCGAGGAATCGGCCCAATTCACGCAACACCGTATCGCCGGCGGGATGGCCTAACGTGTCATTGATCCGTTTAAAGTGATCGACATCCAGCACAATCAGGCCCAGCGGGTGCTGGGTGCGTACCGAGCGCTGGATCTCGCGCTCCAGCGTCTCTTCAAGATACCGAAAGTTGAAGAGATTGGTGAGATGGTCACGGACAGAGAGATCGCGCAAGCGCACCTCATTCAGCGCTAACTGGTGCATCTGCGCGTTAATTTGCCGCAGATTGTGTTGGATAATGCTGTTGGTGAGGACGCTCATCGCTGCGGTTAAGCAAATAAAGGCCAGGAAACTGAACCAGTTAAACGCAGAACTAGCAGCGCTGAGAAATAGCACAAATGTCAGCCCAATAATCTGAAGTGCTGACAATACAATCGTGATGGAGATCGGTAGGAGTATACTCGACAGCAATACCGAAAAGGTCAAATACGTTAAGGGGACAAAATCGCCCTGGAGAATCGACGGGTCAAGCAAGAGCGAGGCCCAAGGTGTGATGAAGGCACTGACGACGAGCAACATGGCAGCTAGATTGTAATAACCAGCATAGTTCAAGCAATATGCGAGGGCAAAAAAGGCGACCAAACCACTGATGAGTATGGCGTACTGGCGGATTTCTGGATCATGGTGCGGGTTAAACAGCAGTAAGAGGAAAAGCACGACGCTAGAAAACAGCAGGATGATCATGAGCATCCAGGCTAACAAGCGCGCCTGATGAGGCTCGGATTTCTGCCGTAGCGCCGTTGCTTTGGCAAGACCATCTACAGCCGAAATCAATCTACGTATGGGATTCACGTTTGGCCCTACCGGTATATGCCTTAGACATGTTTCAGAATCGGCCATTCCAGCTTGACGGTTGCTCCACACCTCCACACCTTCACCGCTCTGCACGACCGTCTGTAGAGCGGTGAAGGTGTGGAGGTGGTGCCCAAACGGTCAAGCTGATTTGAGCCATGCCTTAGCCGCGCTTGTCGTCGGCGAGTACTTGCAGGAACTGCGCGACCACCCGTGGGTCAAAGAGCGTGCCCGCGTGCGCCTGCAGGTAGGCGCGCACCTGCTCCTCGGGCCAGCGCGTTCGGTACGGACGGTCAGAGCGCAAGGCGTCCCAGACATCCACCACGGCGAAGAGCCGTGCGGCCAGCGGGATCTGTTCGCCAACCAACCCACGCGGGTAGCCACTCCCATCGTAGCGCTCGTGATGGCCGTAGGGAATCGTGAGCGCCGGCTCCAGAAACGTAATCGGGGCCAGCATCTCGTAGGCGGCGACCGGATGCCGCCGCATCGTCCCCCACTCGTCGTCGGTCAGTGGCCCCGGCTTGAGCAAGATCTGATCCGGCACGCCCATCTTGCCAATGTCGTGGAGCAACGCGCCGCGCCGGATGTGGATCAACTCGTCGTCGGCCACCCCCATGGCGCGGGCGAGGCTCAGCGTCATCGCGGTCACCCGCAGGCTGTGGCCCTCGGTTTCATGATCGCGCAGATCGAGCGCCCGCGACCAGCCCTCGATGGTGGTCTCATAGGCATGCATCAACTCGATATGCGAGCGCTGCAGGCGCTCGACCATGTCGGCGTTGTCCAGCGCGATTGCCAGTTGGCTGGCGAACATCTCTAGCGTGCTGCGCCAGTCGGGCGTGCTGTGCAAGGGGGCGCGGGTGAAGAGTTCAAGCACGCCTTTGACGTGCCCCTTGGCGATTAGGGGCACCCCGTAATAGCTGACGAAGCGTTCATCCACGGGGAGACCGTGCGTGCTGTTCGCAACGGTGGTCAGGTCAGCCAGCGCAATCAGCCCGCGACTCAGGGCGATCTGCCCGACATACCCTTCGCCCAACCGAATGGGCTGGGCGCTGCGGCTGTGGACAAAGCCGCGTACGGCAACGCACTCTAGGGTCAAGAGGGTGTGGTGCATCCGAAAGACGGCGATGGCGTCCACCGCAAGCTGGGCGAGCATCTCGTCGAGGGCAATATTCAGCACGATGTCCACGTCAACCCCCGCGCTGATCGCCTTGTCAATGCGATGCAGCGCTTGCATCTGCGCCAGATGATGCGCGGTCGCCTCATACAAGGTGGCGCGGTAGAGTGCATTGCTCGTGATTTCGGCGACGGCGATCAGCAGATGCTGCTCGGCGGCGCGAAAGGGCTGCGGGCGACCCACCAACAGGACGCCGAACGGCTCGCCGCTGACACTGAGCGGGACACAGGCGAGCGCCGTCTGGCTGCTGAACAACGTCTGCCCCACGTACGCATGCGGCCCATCCACCGCCCGAAAATAGGGGCGGTTAAACAGCAGCGTTTCGGCCAGGGGTATGTCAAGATCATCGAGGCGCTGGCCCGTGGCGCTGCGCCACAGCCCCTCAGCCTGTTCGATGATCAGCACGCCCGCCCGGATAATCGCAATTGCAAAGCCGACCCGTGCGTCGGCAAACATATCGCATGTGCGCTGCAACATGATCGTCAGCAACTCGGTACGGGTGGTGGCGGCGTTCAGTGTCGTGCTCAGCGTCGTACGCGCCAGTTGCTCATACTCCCACTGTTTGCGCTGGGTGATGTCCTGCTTGATCGCAATAAAGTGCGCGATCTGCCCCGCCTCGTTTCGCACCGGCGTGATCGTCTGCTCCTCGTCGTAGAGCTGCCCGTCCTTGCGACGGTTCGTCAGCTCGCCGCGCCAGACCTGCCCAGTGAGAATGGTATCCCACAGGTGCGTATAGAAGGTGCGGGGATGCAGGCCCGACTTCAGCAGGCGCGGGTTTTGCCCCAGCACCTCGCTGGCGAGATAGCCCGTCATCTGCGTGTAGGCCGGGTTGACCCACTTGATCATCCCCGTGTGATCGATGATCGCGACGGGGGTTGCCGTCGCCTCAAGCGCCGCACTCTGGAGGCGCAGCCACGTCTCGGCCTGGGCAAAGAGGACGATCAGCGCGGCGTCGGCGATCATGGCCTCTTTGTACACGGTGATCGGACGGTGCGTGACCAGCACGCGCCGATCATTGGGTGCCAGCGGCACAGCGCGCAGCGTAAACCGGCGCGGCTCCAGCGGCGTGTGACAGGGATATTCCAGTTGGAAGCTGGCCTGCTGGCCCGTAAGCACCGCCTGCAGCCCCGCAAACACCGCATGGGCCAGCGCATCACCCGTCTGCGCGGCCCGGCGACAAACCTCCAAGTAGTTGACCCCCGGCCCCGTGGTGTGCAGATCGCAATCGCCGTTCGCCTGGGCAAAACGCCGCCAGGCCAGATTCACCTGCACGATGGTGCCGTCGGCGGTTAGCAGCGCCGCATGGTCATCGAGGGCGTCCAAAATCAGCGTACTTAGCTGCTGGTTGTCCATAAGGGCAGTCGCTCTCACTGTGGGCGTGCTTCAGCGCCACCTTGCGGTCGTGTGCGGAACGCCGCCGCCCGTCCTCGCCGCCGCCTGCCGGGCGCGCCCCAGCCGTCAAGGGCAAGGGGCACCTGCACAAACGCAGCCCAACTGACTTGATTACGACCTCCGCGTTTGGCCGCATACAGCGCGGCGTCGGCCTGCTGAAAGAGCTGATCCGCATCAACCGTCGCCAGCGAACTGCACTCGGTACAGGCGCCCCCAAGGCTCACGGTGAGCCGCAGCTCGGCGCCGTCGGCAAGGCGCAGCGGGTGGGCAACAATCTGCGTGCGGAGGCGCTCGGCCACGCTGGCCGCCTCGTCTAGCGCGGTGTTGGGCAGCACCACCAAGAACTCCTCGCCGCCCCAGCGGCCCACCCAGTCGGAGGGGCGCATCGTCTGGACAAGGATCTGCGCGAGGTGGCGCAGCGCTTGGTCGCCGACGAGGTGCCCGTGCTGGTCATTCACCGTCTTGAAAAAGTCAATATCGAGCAGCACGACGCTCAAGGGCGTGCGGCTCTGACTCGCCCGCGCCACTTCGGCATCGGCGTGGTTGGTGATTGCCAGCCGGTTCAGCAGGCCGGTCAGCGGGTCGTGGCTGGCCTGATAGGCGTAGGTGTCGCGGGCCGTGCGGAGTTCGGCCTCGGCCTCGTGCTGCTCTGTAATGTCCCGCACCGCGCCGACAAGCTGGACGATCCGCCCGTCGGCAGCGCGGACCGGGCGGGCGTAGTCGCGAATCCAGCGAATCGTACCGCTGCGCGTCCGAATGCGAAATTCACTCACATCATCAACCCCGGCGAAGAGCCGCGCCGCCCGCACATGGGTGATCGGCGCATCCTCGGCAACCATCAGCAACGACCAGCCGCCCGCCGCCTCAAGCGCAGCGGGCGTGTAGCCAGTGACCGTCTCAAACGCGGCGGTGACCCACTCGTGGGCCACCTGGCCGTCGGCGCTGACGTGCAACGTGTAAACATAATCAGAGGTCATCTCGGAGATAGTGCGGTAGCGCTCCTCGCTCGCCCGCAGCGCCTCCTTGGCCTGCACTTCGGCGGCGTGGGCGCTCGCCCGCTCGGCAACCAGCGCCGCCATTGCGTAGGCGCTGGACAGAATCACCGCCAGATACTGCTGGGCGGCAAGCATGGCGGCAAGCGGGCTGGTGGTAGCGGCGACAAATGGCCCCTGGCCGTGCGCCACCCCCAGCGTGATCAGGCTGGCGAAGATCAACACCGCCACGGTCGTGCCGCGCATCTGGAAGCGCAGCACCGCCCAGATCAGCAGCGGAAAGAGCGGGTAGGGCAGCACCGCGCCGCCGTGGGCGTTCGTGGCGAAAATGCCTCCACTGACGAGCAGGAGCAGCATGCCCAGGGCCACCGCCTCGCCCGTACGCCAGCGTGCGGGCCAGTGGCGGGGGAAGCGCCCAGGGCCGAACCAACTCAGCGTCAGGGGCGTGAAGAGCAGGACGCTGAGGCCATTGGCGACAAACCAGATCTGCCAGGACGCCCAGAAGGCCGCGCCGAAGCTCGCCCATGCGACGGTTGCCCCGAGCAGCGCGCTCAGCGCGTTGCTGCCCACCGCCGCGATGAGGCCGAGGCCGACCAGATCACGCAGCCGATCCATTACCAGCGGGGCCGCCGACCAGCGGCGCACCAGCGTGGCGGCGAGCAGCGCTTCAGCCAGATGCACCAGCGCGAAGGCCAGACTGACGGCGGGCGTACTCCCGGCCCAGAGCTGCGCCAGCCCCGTGGCGAACCCCGCGCTTACCAGCAGCAGCGGCCACTCGACCGCTGGCGTTAGCAGCAGAGCCGCCAGCACGACACCGCTGGCAGGCCAGACCGTAGCCACCGCTGCCGGGTGAACGACAAATAAGGCGAGGCCAAGGCATGCACTCACGAAGGAGAGCAGGCCCACCAGCGCCGCACGGGTGAGGGCCGCCTTCATGGCTGCTCCCGCTGGTGCCGGGTATGCCGTCGCAGCGCCGGGACAAGCTCGCTGCTAAGGGCGTCTTTCGACACAAAGGCAGTCGCCCCTGCCGCCAGCGCGGCGACCCGGTAGGCCGCATCGTCCAGATGGCCGAGGACGATAACCGGCACCCCTGGCAAGGCCGCCTGGATCGCGGCGAGCAGCGGTGCGTTGACCAGCCCTTCGGCGCCAAGCCCCAGCAGCACGGCTTCGGGCAGCACCGACGGACAGACGGGGAGCGGCCATGTGTCACCGGCGCTCAGCAGCGTAATCTCGGCGCTGAAGGCGTAGCGCAGCGCCTCCACGGCAAGCTGCCGAAAGGTGTGGTTTGGCTCAAGAAAGCAGATTGGAATGGGTGACATCAATGGCTCCATCGCGTCATGAAAAGGTCGGGCGGCGCTGACGCCACGGTCGTCGCCGCGACCGAAGCGCGTGGGCGCTTCACCGCTAGTATAGGCTCCATGGCAGGGGCTTGTCTCTCAGGGGATCGCGCTGATTCGGCTGCATCTTACGCCCATGCGCTACGGGTTGCCTACGGGTTGCCTACGGGGCGTCTACGGGCTAAGACAAGGTTTCAGGTGCTAGGTTTCAGGTTTCAGGCCAAGCACATCAGAACGCGCTGCGGATGTCAAACGGTAGAGTACCTGCGAACCTTGTCTAACGTCCAGTTTGACCGTCTGTGGCCGTTCTACGCAACGCCTGGGCAATCTCACGCAAAGCCGCAAAGCGCCACGCCTGAAATCTGCAATCTAAAATCTAAAATCTAAAATCTCACGCCGCCTCCGGCAGCGGCAGCTCGGCGATAATCTGCGTGCCCTGCCCCGGCGCCGTCTCGATAGAGAGCGTGCCGCCGATCATCTGGACGCGCTCGTGCATCCCGCTTAGGCCAACGGTCGCCTGCACGGCCTCCGCCGCGAAACCCCGCCCCGCATCGGCCACCCGCAGCATCAGGTGCACGCCGTCGGCGCGCAGCACGACCTGCGCGGTCGGCACGCCCGCATGGCGCGCGATATTGGTCAGCGCCTCTTGGATCAGGCGATAGGCGATGGTTTCGACCACCGTGGGGAACCGGCGGCTCACCCCTTGGTGGCGTAGCTCAACCTGCACGCCCGTGCGCGGGGTGTAGCGTTCGAGATAGTATCCAAAAGCCTAGCGTTTTATGACGCTTGCTTCCGGTTCAGCAGGGCAATCCTGCCGGGCTGCACTACACAGCCCCTACGCCCTGGCCCGAAGGCATCAGGCGCTACGTTCGCTATCTGGTTATAGGC
>CAIWXH010000768.1 GCA_903916565.1 uncultured Oscillochloris sp.
CGTCCGACTCCTCAATGATAAGAATGTCGAGGTCGCTATCGGGCCGCGCATCGCCACGGGCGCGTGAGCCGAAGAGGACGATCTTGAGCGGGTTCCCAACTGACCGGATCTGTGCGACGAGCGCACCGAGCAGGTCGTCGGTGACCTCCGGGTAGACGAAGGGGTGAGTCATCAGCGGCGTTCCTTTCTGTTCAGATCGTCCGATTCGGCCCGCCAATCTGTTTGGCATTATAGCCAATCCGTGACGCATCCCTACTCCCCCTCAAACATTTCCTCCACCGCCGCCGCCTGCTTCTTCCCCCGCTTCGCCTTCGCCGCCGTCGGCACCGCCACGTACAGCGCCTCTAGCCCGTGGGCGATAGCCAGGGATTTGTCGGCCTTGCACTTTTCGCGCACCCGCTCGGGCCAGATGCTATAGGCTAGGTGCGCCCAAGCGTACTCGCTGCGTTCCAAGACTCATCCTTCATGCGCGTCGCCTACTCATGGATGCGTGTTTGGGTTTTCGGTAGCCAAGCCCTCCGCGTGGGCGGCGACCAGGAGATCGGCATCGGCGGAGACGAAGGTGAGGATGGGCAGGTCGGCAGCAAGGTACTGCGCGTGAATCAGCAGCGCCGTCGCCAATTGCACCGCATCGTAGCCACGCAGACGGTGCCGTTGGGTGAGTTCCAGCGCCAAGTCGAGCAGGGTTGCCTCTACCGAAACCGCTTGATACTCCGTGGTGGTGTGCAGCACGAGCAGTCGGAGCGCGGCATCGCGTTCGGCAAGCGTGGCGTTCCCCGAGCGGTGTTTGATCGCAAAGGCTGCGGCTGCTTCTACCCGTGTGATGGCACTGATCACGAGCGTGTTGCCCGCCTCCGGGTCAGTGCATGCGGTCACCCAGGTTGATCCCGTCTCTGGAAAGTAGCGCTTCACGAGGGCGCTGGTGTCAAGATAATAGCTGCTCATCCTTTTGGCCCACGCTGCTCGATCACAATCTCGCTCAGCGGCTTGCCACCGACTCGTGCGAAACTTGTCTGGATCTCCGCAAGGGTCGCCGTAGATTGCGCTGCAATGGCGCGCATGGCGTCGGTAGGCTCACTGAGCAACCCGGCGGCGCGCAGCACCTCGCGGGCGCGCTCACGTTCGCTCAGTGGTGGGATGGGCGTCAGGTGTGCGGTCAGCCACTCGCCGACCAGCACCTCGGCGGGCTTGCCCAGCCGCGCCGCCTCGATCTGTAGGCGCTCCATCAGGTCAGGTGCGAGTTCGAGTGTGAGTGCCGTCATGCGCGGTTCCTTTCTGCTCAGGTCGTCTGGTTCGATCCGCCAATCTGCTTGGCATTATAGCCAATCCGTGACGCCTACGGTCATGCCGCACCAACCTGCTCCCCCCTACCACCTCTCCCTTTATGGGAGCCGCACAGCGTCCTACTGCGGAATCTCCCCTCTCCCCCGGCGGGCGACGTTGATGTGGCCCTGGCCCACACACGCCATCTGCCGTCCATGCGCGTTCCCTGTGCTACAATCACCGCAAGCTACCGAAGCACATCAGCACGAGGCCACCAATGAGTCTCCAGGTTGAGCCACAGCCGATTCCCCTGACCACATCGCCCGAAGGCGGCGTGCGCGTCAGCGGCACGCGGGTGCCGCTTGAGACCGTGGTGCGCGCCTTTCATCAGGGCGCAACGCCGGAAGAGATTGTCCAAGACTTCCCCACGGTGACGCTTCCCCAGGTCTATGCGGTGCTGGCCTACTATCTCGCGCATCGCACGGAGGTTGAGGCGTATGTGGCCGAGCGCACCACGCTCAGCGCGGCTGCCCGCGCCGCCCACGAGACCCGCGTTGACCCGACGGGCATCCGCGCCCGCCTGCTTGCGCGCCGTCCGGCCTAACCCCTACATCCCTCACTCCCCCTCAAACATTTCCTCCACCACCGCCGCCTGCTTCTTCCCCCGCTTCGCCTTCGCCGCCGTCGGCACCGCCACATACACCTCCTCTAGCCCGTGGGCGATAGCCAGCGACTTGTCGGCCTTGCACTTCTCGCGCACCCGCTCCGGCCAGATACTATAGGCTAGGTGCGCCCAGTCGTACTCGCTGCGTTCCAAGACTCATCCTTCATGCGCGTCGCCTACTCATGGATGCGTGTTTGGGTTTTCGGTAGCCAAGCCCTCCGCGTGGGCTGCGACCAGGAGATCGGCATCGGCGGAGACGAAGGTGAGGATGGGCAGGTTGGCAGCAAGGTACTGCGCGTGAATCAGCAGCGCCGTCGCCAATTGCACCGCATCGTAGCCACGCAGACGGTGCCGTTGGGTGAGTAACAAGGCCCGGTCAACGGTCGTCCGCGTGAGCGGGGCAAGCACATATTCGGTCTCAGCATGCCGTAACAACAGGCCAACCGCAGTGTCGCGTTCCTCAAGCGTAATGAAGCCACCGCGCTGACGTGCGGCAAGCGCCGCGCCCGCTTCGACCAACGCTACTTCGCTGATTGCCAGCGTATGGGCTGCCAATGGGTCACTCAGCGCCCGCATCCAGATGGTTCCCGCCTCAACGAGATAGCGCTTGATCAGCCCGCTCGTATCGAGAAAGAAGCTGCTCATCCTTTTGGCCCACGCTGCTCGATCACCATTTCGCTGAGTGGCTTGCCGCCAGCGCGACTGAGCGCGGCGCTGACCTCTTCGAGCGAGGCAGTGGACTCAGCCGCCCGGCGCTTCAGTTCTGGCCCGAGCTCGGTCAGCAACCCGGCGGCGCGCAGCACCTCGCGGGCGCGCTCACGTTCGCTCAGTGGTGGGATGGGCATCAGGTGTGCGGTCAGCCACTCACCGACCAGCACCTCGGCGGGCTTGCCCAGCCGCGCCGCCTCGATCTGTAGGCGCTCCATCAGGTCAGTTGCGAGTTCAAGTGTGAGTGCCGTCATGCGCGGTTCCTTTCTACTCAGGGCTGCGGCACCATCGCCCGTCAGCCCCACGCCCGGTGGCTTCAGTCTCCCGGTGGACACAGATGTACTGAGTATTATTTGCGTTTGTAAGAAATCTCGCGTTTTGTTGTGTTATTTTGCGTTTTCTTCACCTTGACAGTGTCGATCATTTGTACTATAGTAGTAGATACGCACGCTCGTGCGTTGCACCTACACAAGACATCATTGGGGTGGTTGGCACGCCAACGCGTGTGTGCCGTAAAATGATGTGCGTTC
>CAIWXH010000769.1 GCA_903916565.1 uncultured Oscillochloris sp.
ATGAAGGGCGTCATCCTCGGCATGAAGGGCGTCATCCTCGGCATGAAGGGCGTCATCCTCGGCATGAAGGGCGTCATGCTCGGCATGAAGGGCGTCATCCTCGGCATGAAGGGCGTCATGCTCGGCATGAAGGGCGTCATGCTCGGCATGAAGGGCGTCATCCTCGGCATAAAGGGCGTCATCCTCGGCATGAAGGGCGTCATGCTCGGCATGACGGCACGCACAACCAGTGCAACCCCAGACACTACGCCCGCTTCGGCTGTCGTACCGTTCGGCGTCAGGTGCGGTATCATAGGCGGGCAGACACCATGACAGCGAGCGAGGTGCGCGATGGGGCAGCGGATTTTGCTGGTCGAGGACGAGCCTGAGATTGCCAGCTATGTGACCCGTGGGCTGATCTACGAGGGCTACAAGGTCGAGCACGCTGCGACTGGCGCGGCGGCGCTTGCCGCCGCCCGCGAACGCCCCCCCGCGTTGGTCATTCTCGACCTTGGCTTGCCGGATCTGGATGGCTTCGAGGTGGCCCGCCGTCTGCGCGCTGGCCCGCCCGTCGCCATTCTCATCCTCACGGCCCGCGATGCGGTGGCCGACCGGGTCGCCGGACTTGAGGGCGGCGCCGACGATTATCTCACCAAGCCCTTCGCCTTCGAGGAGTTGCTGGCGCGCATTCACGTGCAGTTGCGCCGCAGCACCGCCATGCAGCAGCACGAACTGTTGCGCGTCGGCCCGGTGCTGATGGATGTCGCCGCCCGCGAGGTGCGGGTAGGCGCACAGCGCGTCGAGCTGACCACGAAAGAGTTTGAGGTGCTGGAGTTGTTCCTGCGCCACGCACGCCAGGTGCTTTCCCGCGAACAGGTCTACGAGCGCATCTGGGGCTACGACTTCGGCGCCGAAAGCAATGTGCTTGAAGTCTACGTGCGCGCCCTGCGCCTCAAACTTGAGGCCGCCGGGGCCGCTCGGCTGATCCAGACCATACGCGGCGTCGGCTATGTCTTTCGCGACGAGCCATGATCGCCAGGCTTCGGCACCTGCCGCTGCGCGTGCGCCTCGCCCTGGGCTACAGCATCTTCTTCGCCGGGGTGCTGCTGCTGATGACCGCCGGAGTCTACTGGCTGATGCGGAACGCGCTGCTCAGCGAGGTTACCCAAGAGCTTGTTGGCACGACCGATCTGGTGCAGCAGGATTTCATGGTCAGCGAAGGGCCGCTAGAGGATTATTTCCACGACCCCGACGCGGCCTTTCAGGCCATCCCGCCGCGCGTCGAAGGGCTTGAGTCGCCTGCGCTCTATCTTCAGGTGACTGACCCGGATGGCGCTGCGGTCTTCGCCTCGGCCAGTTTAGGTGGCGAGCGGATTCCGCTTGAGGCAGCCGCGCAGGCGGCGGCGCTGGCGGGGCGGCAGACCAGCTTCGTTGTGCCACTTGGCGCTAGTCGCGTGATGCAGTTAATGTCGCCGCTCTACAGCGGCGACCGCGTCGTGGGCGTGCTTCAAGTGGCGCAGCCGCTGCGTGCGGTAGACCAGACGCTCTCGGTGTTGGTGATCAGTCTCGCGGTCACTTCGCTGGTGGCGGTCAGCGCTGCCGTGCGCGGTGGGGTCTGGATCGCCCGTCACGCGCTGCGTCCCGTCGAGGAGATCGCGCAGACGACGCGCCAGATCGTGCGCGCCTCGGACTTGGCGCGGCGCGTGCCCGAGGCGCTGGCTGCCGACGAGTTGGGCGATTTAACTGACACCGTGAACGAGATGCTCGCCCGCCTGGAACAGCTTTTTACGGCCCAGCGGCGCTTTGTCGCCGATGTGAGTCACGAGCTACGCACGCCCCTGACGGCGATGCGCGGCCATCTGGAGCTGATGCAGCGCGGCGTCACCAGCCATGGCGTCGCCCAGGCCGAGTCGGTGGGCGATATGCTGCGTGAGGTGAACCGCCTTAGCCGCATGGCGAATGATCTGCTCTTGCTCGCCCAGGCCGAAGTGGGCCTCCAGCTTCGCTGCGGGCCGGTGTCACTCGACGAACTGGTACTCGAAGTGGTGCGCGAACTGCGCCCGCTGGCCGAGCAGGTCAAACTGCGCCCGCAGCTTGATGAGCAAGTGGCGATCACGGGCGACCGCGACCGGCTGAAGCAGGCGCTGCTCAACCTGACCGCCAACGCGCTGCAACATACGCCAGCGGGCGGCAGTGTCACGCTGGCGCTGGCGCGTGGGCCAGCGGGGGCGCTGCTGACGGTGCATGACACGGGGCCGGGGATCGCCCCGGAGGCGCTGCCGCAGCTCTTCGAGCGCTTCTATCAGGCTGAACGTGCCGACAGCCAACCGGCGGGCGGGGCGGGCTTGGGCCTCGCCATCGTGCGCTGGATCGCCGAGGCCCACGGGGGTCAAGTGAGCGTGACGAGCGAACTAGGACGCGGTGCGACCTTTCAGCTTCAGTTGCCGACTACGCCCCCAGCGTGATCCCAAACCAGCCCAGCACCGTCACGCCGATCAGCGCCAGCGAGAGCAGGCTGAGCACAATCGCAATCCCGTAGGCTGCCAGGTTGTAGATGCGCCCGTTGACATACTGCCCCATCAGTTCGTGGTTGTTGATCAGGCGCAGGATGGCGAACAGCTCAATGGGCAGCAGCAGACCATTCAGCACGTAGACGCCCACCAGCACTTGAATCAGCGGCAGACCGGGGATGAGCGCCAGCAGCGCGCCCACCACCGTCAGGCCCGTGAACAGCCCCAGAAAGACCGGTGCCTCCTGCCATGTGCGCGAAACGCCGCGCTCGAAGCCGAGCGCCTCGCTCATCACGTAGGTGGTCGCCAGCGGCAACACGCCCGCCGCAAGCAGCGACGCCCCGAGCAAGCCAAGGGCGAACAGTTCTTGGGCGAACGTGCCCGCAATCGGCTTGAGCGCCAAGGCGGCGTCGGCGGCAGTTTCGATCACGATCCCAAGCGGGTGGAGCGTCGCCGCTGTCGCGATGATAATGAACGAGGCCACGATCCCGGCAAAGATGGTGCCGACAATCACATCGAAGCGCGTATAGCTGTACTCAGCGGGCGTGACGCCCTTCTCGGCAACCGACGACTGCACGTAAAGCTGCATATAGGGCGAAATGGTCGTGCCGATAATCGCAATCAGCAGTTGGAGGTAGCTGGCGTTCCAGGTGATCTGCGGCTGCACGACGCGGCGCAGCACCAGCCCCCAGTCGGGGCGGGCCAGAAACGCCGCGCCGATATACGCGAAGAAGACCAGCGTCAGCGCGAGGAAAACCTTCTCGACATTGCCGTACGAGCCACGGGTGATCAGCAGCCAGACCACCACCGCCGCCAGTGGCACTGCGAGGTAGCGGCTCACCCCAAAAAGTTCAGCGGCGGCAGCGATGCCGACAAACTCCGAAATAATAATGCCGAGGTTGGCGATGAACAGCGTGCCCAGAATAAAGGCGGTCATCCGCAGCGGGAATGTTTCGCGCACCAAGTCAGAGAAGCCCTTGCCCGTGACGGCACCGAGGCGGGCGCTCATCTCTTGCACCACGCCGACGAAGATTGTCACCACAATCATCGCCCAGAGCATGTTGTAGCCGTAGGTGGCCCCCGCCGAGGCGTACGTCGCGATGCCGCCCGCATCATTGCCCGCGCTGGCGGCGAGCAGACCCGGCCCCAGGGCCATTAGGTAGGGCAGAATGCGCCGTGGCTTCGCCCGTGACTCGACGGCGGGGCGCTTAGTCTCTTTGCGTGGAACGATGGGTTGGTCGGTGCTAGTCATCGCGGCGCGTCTCCCCTCGACAAGGTTTCAGGTGCCAGGTTTCAGGTTTCAGGCCGAGCGCATCATCCATCGTGCTGCCTTGCGGCTTTGCGGCTTTGCGGCTTTGCGTGAGATCTTCCCGGCGTTACGTTGAACCTTGTTCTAGCTGAAAATCCTAGAGCCACGGCGCTGCCAGATCTCAGGCAGCAGCACCGCGAGGGCATCATCAACGGTGACGATCCCGATGAAATGATCGGCCTCATCGCACACCGGAATGGCGAGCAGATTGTACTCGGCCAGCAAGCGTGCGGCATCCTCGGCCCGGTCTTCGGGCCGCACCGTGGGGACATCCGGCTCCATCAACGCGGCCAGGGGCGTAGCCGAGTCGCTGGTAATAAGCTGGCGCAGACGCACGATCCCGCGTAGATAGCGCAGGTCATCGCTAACCACATAGACCGCAAGCAGCGGGTCAGGCGGCTCCTCAAGCGCCTTAATCATCGCCAGCGCCTCACCGACGGTGGTTAGCTCAGGCATCCGCACCAGATCATTGGTCATAATGCGCCCGGCGCTCTCCTCATCGTAGGCCAGCAGCGCCTGCACATCAGCGGCTTCATCCGGCTCCATCTGGGCCAGAATCTGCTCGGCCACACTGTCTTCCAGATCTTCGAGCGCATCAGCGGCAGCGCTCGGCTCCATCTCTTCAAGGATGTCGGCGGCGCGCTCAGGCTCCATCGCCTCAAGCAGATCAGTGACCCGCTCATCGCTCAACTCCTCCAAGGTCTCCGCCGCCATCTCATCATCGAGCGCAGCCACAATCTCGGCGCTGGCCCGAACCGAAAGCGCGTCAACAATGCGGGCGAGGTCTACCGGGTGCAACTCGGTCAGGCGGTCATACGAGACTTTTAGGCGCACAGGGGCAGCGCTGGCAAGGTACTGCGCCTCGTCCCAGTCAATGATCTGGCGCCCGACGATCCGGCTGACCAAGGCTTTTGGGCCAAGCCGCCGCAGCAGCGCCTGGGGGCTAATGTCTACCCCAACGACGCGGTAGATCTGCTCAAGCAAGACAAGCTGCACATCATTGACGCGCACAAGGCGGCGGCCACCAACATCAATAATCTGGTGGTCGAGCACATCCTTGCCCAGCAGCACCTCGCCGTCGCGGCGCCGAAAGGGCTGCACATCAACCGTTGACGAACTCAGTTGGATGGTGCCATTCAGCGCAGCGAGATGCTCGGCGGTCACAAAAAAACGCCGCCCCCGATCCTTCACCACCAGACCCGTAATCGGTGGATACGGGGCGTCAGCGATTCGCACAATCAGGTCGTCGAGTGTGCCGATGGGCTCGCCGGTCTTACCGAGAACCGCACGGTCGAGCAAGTTGGCTAGGAAGAGCATTGCGTCCCTCCTCTGCTGCGGTCGGGGCAGCAAAAACCCCCGACGCCGGCGGCGTGGGGGTGCGGAGGTCACGCGGGTGGCAAGCTTAGAGGCGTTGCGCCGCTGCGTGGCTTACGCAGCCCACTAACTGCCGACGCCGTGCGCCGGGCCGCAGCAGGTTGAACCAGATCACGAGTCCAGGTTGATGATGATCATCCATGCGCTTGATTGTAGATCCGTAGTGCAGATGCGTCAATTCAAGTAGGCCGACCGATAGGCGGTTGCACCGTCGTCCGCCGGGGCGCTGAAGCCCCCGGCTCTTAGTTGACGAAGTCTGCTGAAGCAGGCTCGGCAGCCCGCTTTAGCGGGCTTCGCTTCGCGAATGCGTTCGGCCTGAAACCTGAAACCTAAAACCCGCAACCTTGTCCTAGCTTGTCCCGCCGTAGGCCGAGCCTGCGGTGACGCGCATGAAGATCTCTTCGAGGTCGCTCACCTGCCCAGCGAAATGGGTCACGCCGACGCCGCCCGCGATGAGTTGCGCGAGCAGCGCCCCGGCGGCGCGGTCGTCGCCCCCAAAGTCAAGCTGAAGCTGGGGCGGGTTGGCGTCGGGCAGCGGGCGAGTCGCCAGCACCTGGGGCTGCGTCTTCGCCAGCGCCGCCGCCCGCACCAGCGCCGCCGCCAACTCTTCGCCTTCGGCGGGCAGCACATGCACCTCGAAAATGCGGTGCGGCTGAAGCGAGTGCATAATCGTCGCCACATCGCCCGAAGCCAGCAGGTTGCCGCGCTCGATAATCCCGATATGCGTACACATCTCGGCCAGCTCAGTCAGAATGTGCGAGCTGATCATTATCGTCTTGCCGAGGCTGCGTAGCTCCTTCAGCAACTCGCGCAGCTCGACCCGCGCCCGTGGGTCGAGGCCGCTGGCTGGCTCGTCGAGAATGAGCAGCGCCGGGTCGTGCAGCATCGTGCGCGCCAGACTAAGGCGCTGCTTCATGCCGCGTGACAGGCCCATCACCTCAGCCTCTTTCTTATGGCTGAGGTCAACCAGCGCCAGCAGATCGTCAATCAGCTTCGGGCGCTTGGCCGGCGCGATGGCGTACGAGGCCGCGAAAAAGTCCAGATACTCCGCCGACTTCATGTTGTCGTAGACGCCAAAGAAGTCGGGCATAAAGCCGACCTGGCGTCGCACCGCCGCCCGCTCACGCGCCACCGAGTGTCCAGCCACGTAAGCCTCGCCATCGCTTGGCAGCAGCAGCGTGGTCAGAATCCGCATCGTCGTCGTCTTGCCCGCCCCATTCGGCCCAATGAAGCCGTAGACCGCCCCCTGCGGAATGCTCAGATTCAACTGGTTGAGCGCGACCGTCCCGCCGTAGCGCTGGGTCAGCCCTTTGGTCTCGACAATCATGGGCGCTTATCTCCCGACCGCAAGGCGAATGAGGTAGAGCGTCTCGCCCTGCTGGCGCTCGGGGTCGCCGTCAATGCGCGTCTCGCTCGTGGCGCTGGTGCCCCAAGCGATCAGGTAGACGCCGTCTGGCTCGGGCAGACCCTTTGCGCCCTGGAAGGCTGGCCCAGCGAGGGCGAAGCGGTCGTAGCTGAAGAGGCTGTTGAGTACCCGGAAGTGGTTGATCACCTCGCCATCATTAAGGCTGAGCTGATCGGGGAAGTTTTCCCGGTTGGCCTCCAGCAGCACCGACGCCTGCTCGCCAGGTTGAAGCTCACCCAGTTGCTGGGCCGACGCCCCGACGACAAGCATGGCATCGTGCAGGGGCAGCTTCCCGACGAGGCGCACCTGGCCGCGCACCTCCCCGCCGCTGCCCAGCGTCAGCGTACTCTGCACCGTGGGCACCGCGCTCGTCGGCGTCTCGACCAGCAGCGTACGCAGCGCCGAAACATCAATCAGCATCTCGCGCACACTGGTGGTGGCGCTGTCGCTGGTCACGCTAATCTTTTGGAACTGAAAGCTCTCGAAGGTGCCGGGCGTGACCAACGCCTCGGGGGCGAAGTCGAGCTTGTAGGTGTGGCGCTGGGGCGAAAAGACACCCAAAAGGGCGGTGACTTGGCCCTGTGCCTGCCCCTCGAAGCCCTGGACAATGGCAAGCTGCGTGATCTGTGGCTTGACGCCGCGCAGGATGAAGCTGGAGCTATATGCCGCCGCCGTGAAGCCCACCACCAGCAGGGGTGTCGTCACCCAGGCCAGCTCGACGCGCCGCAGGCGGCGCAGCACCAAGAAGTTGACGGGGCCAATCACGACGATGTAGACGCTCATCATCAGCAACAACTGAACCGTCGAAGGCAGGCGCATCGCGGGCAAGTTGAGGCTGTCGCGCAGCAGATTCTCGTTGCGCGAGCGCAGCGAGTGACCAATAGACATACGCGGCGCGATGGGCAGCACGTGTGCCCACAGGTCGGCCTCGCCCGCCCACGTCCGCAGCGCGGCCAAGTCGAAGCTGGCAAAGATCACCCGGCCCGCGCCCAAATCCCAGGCCGTCAGCATGCTGTCACGGTCAAGGCGCACCGCCCTCGGGCGCAGCGTGACCGCACTGGCCGTCGTTGTCGCCAGCGTATTGGCTAGATCATCGCGCCCCGCCAGCACGCCCAGGGCAGCGGTGGGTGTGTTGGGGCGCAGCTCGCCAACCGTGACGGGCAGCAGGCCAGCCAGCCCCGGCGTCGTCTGCTTGGCCCGAGCGCCGCCACCCACCACCAGTTGCCCGCCCAGGTGCGTCCAGGTTGCAAGCGCAACGCGCTGCGCCTCAGTCAGATCAGCGGTCACAAGGTCGTGGATAAAAAGGACATCAAGGCCCGCCAGCAGAGCGGCATCGCTGGGCAGGCGCTTTGGCGCAAGGTGGACGACGCGGGTGGTGAGGCTGTCGGCGAGCGTGGCCGCCGCCAAGCTGTTGAGCAGCGCCGGGTCAGCGCTGACGACGCCGACAGTCACCGCCTGCTCGTCAATGGGGTCAAGGCGCGTCTGGACGCTGGCGAGCTTGGTGCCCGCGACCAGCAGCGTTACGCTCGCCGAATGCTGGGTCTCGGTGGCGACCACCGGCAAGCTAATGCTCTTGCGGGCGCCGCGTGGCAGATCTAGCTCATAGCGAAAGGGCGCCTCGTCCGTACCGGGGAAGCGCCACTCAACCGTGCCCTGCACATCCGGGCCATCATTGGCGACCACCACCGTCACGGGGAACCAATAGCCTACGCGGTAGCGGCCGTTGTCGTCATAGCCAGCCTGCACCTCAAGCGTCAGCGGGGGCGGCGCCTGAGCAAGCGCCGGGCTGACCATCAGGCCAATGCAGATGAGCGCGAGGACTGCCAACAGGGGTCGGAGGTTCAAGGGCATCTGCTACTTTCTAGGTGATCACATGTGATCGCCTGGAAATTCCTGCTTCATCCCAACGTGCCATCCGAAGATGGTCTTACCGTCAGTCCACAGGCCGGTTTTACGTCTCGACGTAGCCACACAACCGAGACGGCCAGTTCGGCACTGACAAGCCCTATGATTGGTCACGAACGGAATGATCTTGGGTATCGAACATCCCACTCATGCTCATCACAAGCATTATAGCACACCTGTGTGTACTTTACAAAGGCTAGACTAAAGCTCCCGTACGGTGGCGTGCCACTACGCCGAGGGCCGCTTGATCTCATCGCGTTCGAGTTGGGCCGCGTGGTAGTAGCGCAGCAGCTCAAGGGTGTCGTTAAGCGGGCGGTACTTATCGGCCTGCTTCGCACGCACATTGTACTCGGTGACCACGCCAACCACATCAGCCGGGCGTGGCACCTTGTTGAAGGTGAAGCTGCCGCCACTACCGGCGGTATTCAGCACCACATTGCCGTAGCCGAGCAGGTTACTGAGATACGTTGTCTGCGAAAAGACATTATTCACTTGGCCGAGGCCCGCCTCGCGCCGATCCTCGGGGCCAAAGGGCTTCTTCTGAATATCAATCACCTTATCCGGGGTGAGAATGTACATATCGTTGCGGTAGTCCTCGATCTCCCAGGCGCTCCAGCCCATCCAGACCAAGAGCAGGAAGACGGTAGAGAGCGTTACCCAGAGCAGGTCGAAGGTGATCAGGCGTGTCCCGATCACGATGCTCAGCAGGCCACCACCGAGCAAGGTGAATGGCCCAACCAGCGCCTGGAGCAAAAACAGCCAATGGGGACGCCAGACAATTTTGCCGCTCTCGCTGTCAATCTCGGGGTTCGTCGGAATGATCCGGCGCAGCCAGCGCCACGCCTCCGTCTCATGCATTTGGAGCTGTGGGCGGGCGGCGGTGGGGCCTCTCTCGCCATAGACCCGCTCGGCCACCATGCGACCATAATCCTGGGTGGTCGCGGCCTTCCGCAGTGCCCGCACCTGGTTCATAATTGCGGCCTGCATCTGCTTGGGGTCTTTTGCCGCTTTGAACTCGATACTGCCGTTGAAGCGGGCCGACTTGACCTCAATGGTACCGTAGCCGAGCCAATGCTGGGGGTAGGTCTTGGTGGCCGTATAGACATCCTGGATATCCTCCAGGAAGATCTGCCGCTGGGAGTGCTGTTCGAACAGGCGCGGGATGATCACGCTGTCATTGTCATAGACCACCCGCTGATTGGTGACAATCAGCTCGTCGTTAAGCCAGTCGTAGAAATTGAAGACGATGCGAAGTACGCTCAGGCCGCCCAGGCCGATCAGCATCCAGTTGACCGGGTCATTGCTCTGCCCGCCAGACAGCGTCTGATCGATGGAGAAGACGCGACCACCGTGATAGCGGTAGTAGGCCAGCAAGCTGAGCGTGGCGCCCGCGATGACCAGGATGCTACGCGAGCGCCTCGTCTGCTTTTCGCGCACCCAGAGGGCCGTCCAGATCAGGGCAATCAAAATCACCAGGCTAATCAGAATCCAGTTGAAGGAGTCGAGGTAGTTGGGCGTATCGGCCATGTTCACCAGAAAGCTGCCACCAATTGAGCGGTAGAAGGCCAGCCCGCCGAAGAAGAGCAGTGCGAGGGTCGGGATGACCATGGGGCTAAGCAACTCGATCCAGTGGCGCCCCGTCACATAGATAATCTGCTCCTGGAGGCCAAGCTCGATGGACGCCTCGGCGTCGAGGTCGAGTTGCCTGCGGAACCAGTCAGAGATTGACATAGGCGGGATGCTCCTGGAAGCGGGCAGGGCTCACCCTTGCCGAGCCAGATACGCCATAATCCAGGCGACTTCTTCTTCGGGCGAGAGGTCGTCGGTGCTGAACACGACCGCGTCGCTGGCGGCGTGCATCACGTGGTGGTCGAGATCATCGCGACGGGCGAGGTTTTCGCGCACCTGTGTAACGGGCGGCGGATCTGGCAGATCGCGCACCTCATTGGCCCGCCGACGTGCCCGCTCATCAAGCGATGCCTGGAGGAAGATCTTCAGATCGGCCCCCGGCATCACCACGGTGCCGATGTCGCGGCCCACCATCACCACGCGCCCACGCTGGCCAATCACCTGCTGCTGGCGCACCAACTCGCGGCGCACGCCGGGGTAGCCGGCAACCAGCGAGACGTGGCGCTCGACCTCGGGGCTACGAATGGGCCAAGAGACATCGTCGCCATCGGCCAGCACCGTGTACGGGCGTCCGTCGTCCTGCGTAGGCGGCGCAACCTCAATCACCACCCGGGTCGCCAGATCCTCGACAGCGGCGCGGTCGTGCAGATCGAGGCCCGCCCGTAGCGCGACCAAGGTCAGCGCCCGGTACATCACCCCGGTATCAAAATAGAGGTAGCCAAGGCGGGCGGCCAAGAGCGCGCCGAGCGTGCTTTTGCCAGCCCCGGCGGGGCCATCAATGGCGATCACAGCGGGATAGTGCATATACTCACAGCCGACATCTGGCGCGTGGATACGCCATATTTTAGCACGGCGGTGGGCGCAGTGGCAAACGCCGTGCGCCACAGGGCGTGGCGCACGGCGTGGGTAGCAAGGCGGAGGGCGGCGAGGTTGTCCTAGCCTCGGAGCAAGTCCAGGATCAGCTCCTCGGGCGTGCGCGTGTCGGCAGGGCGACTAGGTGCGTTCTCGACGCCTCGGGGCGAGGCGACCTGGGGACGGGCGAGGGCGCGCTTGAAGATCCCGCTGCCGTTGTGCGCGGAAAGCTCGGCCTCTGTAGCAGGGGCTGTTGGCTGGCTGCGTAGCTCGATCATCCCATCAACGGTCATCTGGACAATCGCCTCAGCGGTGTCGATCTCGGCCCAGCCCATACTGGCCGCGATCTGCCGCAGGCTCGTCTGCCCATCAATGGCCGCCAGCACCTCGTGGTGGGACACCCCAACCCGACTGAGCGCCGTTTCACGTGCGACGATGAGCAGGGGCACCAGATCGAGCGTGGGCACGTAGGCCCGCACCTGCCGCCAGCGCACCGCGATGCGCTCGGCGTTTTGCAGGTGGTGGGTCAGCTCCCCCCGGAGCGACTCTTCCTCGACGCTCAGATCGCTGACAAAGGCGAAGGTTGCGCCGCGCAACTCGAACAGTCCGACCATGGCATCGAAGCCTTTGGTGGAATTATGCTCGATATGATAGAGTACACCGTCGCGGAAGTACAGATGACCAGGTGTCCCCTCGCCGAAGATGTTTAAGACCCCAGTGACCGAGCTATAGACGACCATCTCGATCAGCTCGCGCAAGGGGAATGTTTGGAGGGTTCCTTCCAGTTTCACTTTGCTGCTCCCTGGTTGTGAGGTTGAACGAGAAGCTGGGTAGCGTCACCCAACGCACTTGATCGTAACACTCTTCGCCTATGTGGCGCAACATGACTCAGGTAGCTTTGCATGGCGGCTGCAACGTCGCCATCCGGGGGACGAAACCGACCTTTGTCAGCGCTTGGCTATCCATAATACTACAGAACGTTTCTGGTCTGTGCGACGTTTCCGGGTTCTTACGTTGCGCTTTTTCAACTTATGGTGCATATACGCTGCGGCCTTGGCTGTGAACAGGGGCCGCAGACGCTGCTGATTAGAACGCGGTAAGCGTGGGTTTGACAAGGGCAAAGGGCTGCCCTATAATGCGCCGCGTTGTGGGTGATGTGCGTTCGTCACCCGGTCGTCTCGCAACACACCCGGTATGGGCCACGAGACGCCCACCGACAGGAACGCGACACGTAGTCCCAAATGCTTCGGCCATGGGATAGAGGCGATGTAGTATCGCCTGGCAGGATGGCCCTGCCGAACCGGAAGGTAGCGTCGTACAACGCTATGCTCTTGGATACTATCCTCCCACGACTAGGGTCACCAACGGTGATGCTAGTTTTTTGTTCGCAGCGCCAGTGCCCCTGTACCTTGCCAATCGAGTGTGGTTCTGTGGGTGATCGCCCCGCCGTCCGGCAGCTTCGGGTGGCGGATGGCCCAAGATACAACGCAGAGTTTGATCCTGGCTCAGGACGAACGCTGGCGGCGTGCCTAATGCATGCAAGTCGAACGCAGCAGGCTTGCCTGGCTGCGTGGCGCACGGCTGAGGAACACGTGGGTATCAACCCCGGAGTGGGGGATATCGCCGCGAAAGCGGTGGCAAGCCCGCATACGATCCGCAAGGATGAAAGGCGCAAGCCGCTCTGGGACGAGCCTGCGGCCCATCAGGTAGTTGGTAGGGTAATGGCCTACCAAGCCGATGACGGGTAGCTGGTCTGAGAGGATGGTCAGCCACACTGGAACTGAAACACGGTCCAGACTCCTACGGGAGGCAGCAGTGAGGAA
>CAIWXH010000770.1 GCA_903916565.1 uncultured Oscillochloris sp.
CCCCGGCTCTGTGCTGCGAAGCCTGCCTTCGCAGGCTCGTTCAGCCCGTCTAGGCGGGCTTCGTGATATGGCTTTCTGACGGCCTGAAACCTGAAACCCGGCCCCTGAAACCTTGTTTTAGTCCCCGCGCACCGCTTCGGCGTACACGGCCTCGATGCGGTCGAGCATCCGGCTGAGGCTGAACTCGCTGTGGGCGCGGGTGCGGCCCGCTTCACCCATGGCGCGGGCTAGCGTGGGGCTGGCGACGAGCGTTCGCAGGGCGTGGGCCAGGGCGGGCACGTCGTCGGGCGGCACGACGATGCCGGTCTGCCCGTGACGAGTGACAAAGCTGGTGCCGGTGTCGAGTTCGGTGCAGACGATGGGCAGGCCAGCGGCCTGGGCTTCGATCTGGACGATGCCGAACGCCTCGCTGCGCTCGACTGAGGGCAGGGTAAAGACATCGGCGGCGTGATAGTAGGCGCGCAGGGCGGCACCGCTCTGTTCACCGACGAAGTGGACGCGCTCGCTGACTCCGTGCGCCGCCGCCAGCGCCTCTAGATCGGCTCGGCGCACCGTTGCATCGGCGCCGACGAAGATTGCCCGCGCAGGCACGTCGGCCATGGCGCGCACCAGCCGGTCGGCGCCTTTGTAGTAGCGCAACTGGCCGACGAAGAGGATGACGGGGCCAGGGTAGCGTGCGCGGAGGGCGGCGACGAGGGCCGGATCGGCGTGTCCGAAGTCGGCAAGCGGCACGCCGTAAGGCACGACGCGGCAGTGCGAGGCCACGGGGGCCAGAAAAGGCGACGAGCGAATATAGGCGGGGCTGGTGGCGATGATGCGGGCGGCGCGCCGCAACGTTTGGCGCACCAGGGGCGCAATAATCACGCCCAGGCGCTTCTGGCGCACGATGTCGCTGTGGTACGTGACCACCAGCGGCACGCCACGCCCGCCCAGCAGCGCCGCCACGTCCCCCGGCGGGTACGGGTGATGCAAGTGAATGAGCGCGGGCCGCTCGCGGGCCAGCAGCAGCGGCAGCGTCGGGCTGAGCGGCGTCGAGGCGACCGTCGCCAGCCGCCCGGCGGCCACCAGCCGCACGCCGCGCCGCTCGGATACCTCGTTGCGCCAGCCCGTCCCGCTCACCAGGACGGTGACGGTATGCCCACGGGCGACCAGCGCTTCGGCCAGCAGTTCGAGGTGATTCTCGATCCCGCCGAGGACGGGCGGGTAGTCTTTGTAGACGTGAAGGATACGCATGGGCGCTATTATACGAGGCTTTCCGTGCTACAATGGTGCCCGCTAACCGCGTGTGAAGATGGGGAGTTGGGGAGTTGGGGAGTTGGGGAGTTGTGCTCCACACGCTCCACACGCTCCACACGCTCCACACGCTCCACACCTCCACACCTCCACAGTCTTATGGATAATGACATGGACGCAGTGCTTGTCCTTGAGGATGGCCGGGTCTTTCCAGGGCGCTCGTTTGGCGCAGCGGGCGAGCGGATCGGCGAGGTGGTCTTCCATACCGGCATGACCGGCTACCAAGAGATTCTGACCGACCCGTCGTACTGCGGCCAATTGGTGACGATGACTGCGCCGCATATCGGCAATACCGGCGTCAACGACTTTGACCCCGAGTCGTTCAAGCCCCAGGTGGCCGGCTTTATTGTGCGCTCGTACAGCGAAGACTATAGCTCGTGGCGTGCGCGTGGCAGCTTGGCGCAACTGTTGCGCGACCATCAGATTGTGGCGATTGGCGAGGTGGATACCCGCGCCTTGACGCGCCACATTCGCACTGCCGGGGCGATGCGCGGTATTATTGCGACCACTGGCGAGACGGTCGATGCGCTGCTGGCGAAGGCGCGTGAGGCGCCGCCAATGACAGGCCGGGATCTGAC
>CAIWXH010000771.1 GCA_903916565.1 uncultured Oscillochloris sp.
GGCGCGGCCTCGTCGGATAGCGCGAGCCACGCCTCGCGGCGGGGCAGCGTGACATCGAGGTAGCGGTCGGCGAAAAGCTGATGATTCGTGTGGCGTTGGGCCAGGGTGAGCGGAAGCTGCGCGACTGACATGGGCGACCCTACTGCTGCGGCGAGTGCTGATCGGGCAGTATACGCGCCGGGGCAGGGAAGCGCAATTACGTGCGAAGCCCGCTTCAGCGGGCTGCCGAGCCTGCTGAAGCGGGCTTCTGTGAAGCGCATGGCGCTGTTCGTCGGCAACGTACCTCCTGCCCCTATACTGGAAAGAGCAGTTAGTTTGGAGGGAAGGGAACACGGTGATGGCAGATGAGTCGATTACACGCTTCGAGACGGCGGGAGGCGCACGGATCTACCGTTTGCCGATGCAGGTGTTCCCCAGCCTACGGGCCTATGCCCATCTGGTGATCGCCGACGACTATGTCGCCCTGATTGATGTAGGCAGCGGTCAGGGCGAGAGTGACGGCCACTTACGGGCTGGCTTCGCTCGCGTTGCCGACGAGTGGGGCGAGCGGGTCGGCTGGGCCGACCTCGACCGCATCGTGATCACTCACGCCCACATCGACCACCACGGCGGTCTCAACATGGTGCGCGGCCTCAGCGACGCCCCGATTGCCATCCATGAACTTGACCGGCGCGTCCTAGTGCATTACGAGGAGCGCCTCGCCCTCAGCCGCTTTCGTCTGGGCGTCTTTCTGCACCACGCCGGGGTAGACGATGTGCGCCGCACCAAGCTGCTGAACATGTACAGCGGGAGCAAGCACCTTTTTCACTCCGTCGAGGTGCAAGACGTGCTGCGCGATGACGATCTGCTCGACGGGCGCTTCCGCATCATCCACGTGCCCGGCCACTGCCCCGGCCAGGTCTGCCTCCAGCTTGATGATGTACTTTTCACCGCCGACCATGTGCTGCCGGGTGTTGCCGTCTTTCTTTCGCCCGAGAGTCTGACCGCTGCGACCGGGGTTGACCATTTCCTCCAGTCGCTGCGGAAGGTGAAGGATCGCGCCGGGGTGCGCCTCGCGCTTGGCGGGCACGACCGGCCCGTTCACGACTTGCATGAGGCGGTGACGAAGATTGAGACGGCCCAGGCGGGGCGCATCGCGCGCATCTACGATCTGTGCGCCGAGCCGCACAGTGTCGCCGAACTCACGAGCGTGCTGTACCCGTCCGTCGGTGCCTACGACGAGCTTTTGGCCTTGCAGAAGGTCGGGGCGTACATCGAGTATCTCGATCAGCGCGGGCGGCTGGCGGTCGCCAATCTGGACGAAGTGGCCGAGAACGAGGCGAGCGTGCCGCGCTATCACGCGGCGTAGGGCGTGGGGAGGTGTGAAGGTGTCGCGCTGTGGAGATGGGGAGGTGTCGCGCTGTGGAGAAACATCTCCACACCTCATACAGCGCTCCACCTCCACCGCCTTCAGCCCACCGGCACGAACGGCGCCAGATTGCCGCTCTTGTCCAGCGTCCAGCGTGAGCCGTCGGTGGCCCCGATGCCGGTGCTGGTGCGCCAGCGTTCGGGCAGGGGGCGGGGCATCGCGAGCATCCCGCCCCCTGGCGTGTCGAGCAGCGTGAACTCAAGGCGTCCGTTCGCCGCCCCGCTGAAGCTCACGCGCACCTTCCAGCAGCCGTTCCACTCACGGTAAAAATCGTAGACCAGCTCGACCGCCCCGACCAACTCGCTGAACATGGCGCTGATCAGCTTACGGGCCACGGGTGCCCGGCGGCGCAAGTCGGTCAGCGGCGTAGGAAACTGGTCGCTCATCGAAACGTCCTTTTCGGCACCCACAGAGCTTGTTGCTGCGCTCGGTCTGAAACCCGAAACCTGGCACCTAAAACCTTGCTCTAGCGAATGCTCATCGGCATAATGATGTGGACGTAGCTGTCCTGGCCGACCGGCTTGAAGACCCCAGGGCTCTGCGCCGACTGGGTCTCAAGGGCGATTTGGGCGCTCTTGACGCTGCTAAGCAGCTCGGACAGATACTTGACATTGAGCGCGATCTGGCCGCCCTCGCCGTGGATCATTCCATCGATCTCGCCCGTGTTGTCGCCCACCTCGGCGGCGTTGGCGCTGATCACGAGCTTGCCAGGGCCAAGCTCGCCGCCCGGCTCCATAGTCAGCTTGATCACATTCTGGCTTGCTGCGGCGAAATACGAGGCCAGCTTCACCGCCTTGGCGAGTTCGGCGGTGTCGAGAATCGTGCGGGTGAGGTACTGCTGGGGAATGATCCGCTCGACATCGGGGAACTTGCCGTCGATCAGGCGCGAGACCAACTCGGTCGTCTCGGTGTGGAAGAGAACCTGGCTGCCACCAGGGGCGAGGGTAATACTGATCGTCCCCTGGGCCTCGCCAGCAATGCGGGCCAGCTCTTCGAGCGCACGGGCGGGCACGATAAACTCGGCCTGCTGACTGACTGGCTCGGGCAGCGTGACAATGCGCGTAGCGGCGCGGAAACCGTCGGCGGCGGCCATAAACAGGCGGTTCTCGCGCATGCGTACCAGCACACCGGCGAGCACCGGGCGCGTGTCATCGGCGGCGGCGGCGAAGGCCACCTGTCCAATCGCCTCGCGCAGCACATCGGGCTGCAAGACGGCGGCGGGCTGCTTATCGGCAATCGTCGGGATCGTCGGAAACTCGTCAGCCTCAATCCCTTTGATATTGCTCGTGAAGCGCCCACACTCAACCTTGATCGTCTGGGTGCGTGCGTCGAGCGTGATGGTCACCCGGTCGTTGGGCAGACCGCCGACCACATCCGCGAGGAGCTTGGCCGGCACCGTGATGGCACCCTCTTCCTGCACCTGGGCGCCGATCCAGTGGGTGATGCCAACCTCAAGGTTGGTCGCGGCGAGCTTCAGGCGGCCCCCGTCAGTCGCCAGCAACACGTTGGCAAGCACGGGCAGCGTGCTCTTCCCCGCCACAGCGTGGCTCACGGTGGCAAGGCCGCGCTTCAAATTCTCTTGTAAACAGGTCAGCTTCATCGCTCGCTCCTTCGCATCCTAGACAGTATTAAGCGAGCCGGGGGAGAGCATCCCCCGGCGTATTAGCTCAAGGCATTCTGCATCACTGGTGTGGGCCGAATTATAGCACAGCCCTGATGACCCCCGCTCAGGCGCGCAGTTCGCGGGCCGTGGCGACCAGGTCGGCCAGCACGCCTGCGGCGGTGACGGCATACCCAGCGCCGGGGCCGCGCACGACCAGCGGGCGCTCGGCGTAGCGGGCGGTGGTGAAGCTGAACAGGTTGTCGGGGCCGCGCAGGCTTGCCAGCGGATGGTCGCCTGGCAGCACCCGCAGGCCCACGCTGGCACCCTCTGCACTGATGGTTGCCACGTAGCGCAGCGCCCCGCCAGCGGCTTGCGCCTCGGCGACCCGTGCGGCAAAGGGCGCATCCAACTCCTCCAGACGCGCCATAAACTCGTCCAGGCTCACGTCGCCCAGCGCAGCGGGGAACCAAGGTTCCGCCTGAATCTGCACTGGCTCCCACGGCAGGCCGCAGGTACGCGCCAAAATCAGCGCCTTGCGCGCCACATCGGCCCCGCTCAGATCGTCACGCGGATCAGGCTCGGTATAGCCCAAACGGTGGGCCTCGCGCACCGCCGCCGAGAGCAGCTTGCCCGCTTCTAGCTCGGTACACAGGTAGCCGAGAGTCCCGCTCATCGCTGCCTCAATGCGCGTGAGCGTGTCGCCGCTGTCGAGCAGACTCTGGAGCGTGCTGATGACGGGCAGCCCGGCGCCAACCGTCGCCTCGTAGCGCGTGCCGCCGCCCTTCGTCAGCGCCTGGAAAGCGCTGAAGTCGGCGCTCAGCGGCTTCTTGTTGGCGAGCACCACCCGATGCCCGGTGGCGACCCGCTCGGCGAGCGCCTGCTCGTGGCCCCCGGCGGCGGTCACATCAATGAAGATGCCGCGCTGCGGCAGGATGAACGAGCGCCAGCCCATGCCGAAGGCACCCGCAGGCGAGAGCGGTTGGCCCACCGCTTTTTCGGCGAGCGCCGTCGTGATTTCGCTAACCGACAGGCCAAGTCGGCGGGCGCGCAGGCCGGTGCTATCGGCAAGGCCCACGTACTCAAATCGAATACCGTAGCGTGCGGCCAGCGCATCGCCGTGGGCCAGCAACTGCTGGGTCAACGCCCGACCAACACCGCCGACACCGATCTGGATGATAGGGATAGTTTTCATGCTCTCTCCGCATTGAGTAGCTTATGCAAGGCTGAGTGGTCGAGGGCGCCGTCGCCAGTTTCGACCAAGCGCTGGTAGCGTGCGGTCGTGTCGTCAAGATGGGGCAGACGCAGGCCCGCAGACGCCGCAAGCGCCTGCGCCAGTCGGAGGTCTTTCAGATGGGTGGCGACCCTGCCGCCGGGGATATATGTTCGCGCAAGCATGCGGCTGCCGTGAATTTGCAGCACCTGCGAGTCGGCGAAGCCGCCCGCCAGAGCTTGCTGGAGCCGACGCGGCTCAATGCCGACCGCCTCGGCCAGTGTCAGCGCCTCGGCGACCGCCTCGATGGTCAGGCCGACAATCAGTTGGTTGATCACCTTGACGGTGTGGCCCGCGCCCGCGTCGCCGACGTGAGTCACCCGGCCCAGCGTTGCCAAAACAGGTTGGGCGCGTGCAACATCGCCCTCGCTGCCGCCCACCATCAGCGCCAGCGTGCCAGCGGCGGCGCCCTCTGGCCCACCAGAGACCGGCGCGTCCACCCAGCCCACGCCCCGCGCTGCCAGCGCCGTGGCATGTTCCCGCGAGCGTGCCGGGTCTGAAGTGCCCATGTCAATCACCAGATGTCCAGGGCGCAGGTATGGGCCAAGCCCAGCCAGCACCGCGGCGACAGCAGGCGAGTCGGCGAGCGTCAGGATGAGCATGTCGGCGCGGGCCGCTTCGGCGAGGGTGGCGCACAGGGCGATACCCGCACCCAACGCCGGCTCAAGGGGCGAGCGGTTCCAGCCACTGACCGGCCACCCAGCGCGGCGCAGCGTGCGGGCAAGCGGGCGACCCATCAGGCCCAGCCCAAGGATCGTGAGCGCACTAGTCATGGTCGGCACCCCGGTTCTATGCGCGGTAGAGTGGTGCCCATCTCCCCATCTCCCCATCTCCCCATCTCCCCATCTCCCC
>CAIWXH010000772.1 GCA_903916565.1 uncultured Oscillochloris sp.
ATGATCAGCAGGCAGCCGAGTGGCACGCCTATGAGCGCGCCCGGCTGGTTCAGCTTGGGCGCACGCCCGCCTTTGCCGACGGGCAAATTGCCGCAGTCGCGCAGACCAACCAGCTTATCCTGGTCACCTTCAACACCGCCGACTACGCCGACTTCAGCGGGCTGGTGGTTGAGGACTGGCGGGCATAACGAGCAGCCGCACCGTTTCGCCAGTGGCCGTATCGTGTCCAATGCTTCAGACTATCCCCGGCGGCGGCTGTACAAAGACCAGATGACGCCCAGACCAATCAGGGCCACGCCAATGGCGAGGGTGAGGCCAGGGGGCAGGCCCACCACACGCCTCGGCTCCGCCTGCGTACCCGGTAGCCGCACCGTGTCGGGCGAACTGGTGTCGGTTGACTGAACCGCGCCGCTGGGTGGGGCTACCCCACTGGCGGCACTCTCACGCGCAGGCGCTGAGGCGTTCGTGACTATGCCGCCCGCACCCCCATCAGCCGCCGCAGCAGCGGCTGCCTCGGGGCGATCTGCCGCCGTTACGCTCACAGCACCCCCGGTGGTCGCCTCGGCGACCATGGCAGCCGTGGGTTCCTGCGTTGGCTGGGCCACCGGCCCCGCCTCGCGGGCGGCGGCGGGGGCCATGGGTGCCGCCGCAGGTGCCGCCGCCGCGCCCATCATCGGCGCGGCGGTAGACGCCACCGCCATCGTCGGCGCGGCGGTAGACGCCACCGCCATCATCGGTGCGGCAGCAGGACCCTGTGTCGCTTGTGTGGTGGGCGATTCTTTTGCGGCCATTGGCGCGGGAGCACCGACCGCTAGCGTGCCCATCCCAAGCATCTGCACGGTTGCCAGCAGCACCAAGGCCAAGCCAGCGAAACCGCTGCCCATCTGCATCACCCACGTACGTGGAAGAAAAAAACGAGGTTTCGGGGCCGTGGCTGGATCGAGCGTGAACGAACGTGGCGGGCGCACCTGCTCAAGCGAGCGCAGCGCCGCCGCCGTGCGGTGCAAACCGTCAAGTTCGGCACGCAGGATCGGCTCGACCGCAAGCCGACGCTCAAGTGAAACCTGCTCGGCAGCGCTGAGTTGCTTGTCGAGATAGGCCGATAGAAGCGCCTCATCGCGCTCGGGCAGTTTGCTGCGTTGTGGTTGCGAGCTATTCATTAACGTGGCTGCCGGGCCGTCAACTCGGCAGGTGGCGCACCTTTCGGACTGGGTTTCGGCAAGGGCGCTATCGGAGCGACGCCCCTCCCACGGTTTGCTGCGCCGCGCTTGTAGGCGCATCAGCACACGTCATCATGACGAAATTTTGCTGGTAGCAGTTCCCCCGCACGCAGAATATCGCGCAGCCGCGCCCGCGCCCGGCTCAGACGCGATTTCACCGTGCCAAGGTTCGTGCTGGTCACCTCGGCGATCTCTTCATAAGCGAAGCCCTGGACATCGCTCAGGATCACGACGATGCGCTGCTCCTCGGGTAGCTGGGCGATGCCGCGCTGGATCGCCGCAGACAACTCGTGCCGTAAAGCGCGCTCGTCGGGTGTCTCGCCTAGATCCGGTAGGTCAAAGGCGGGGGCAGCATCGTCCGCATCGCCCATCGCGCTAAGCGAGACGCTCGGGCGTCGCTTGCGCGCCCGCAGGGCGTCGTAGCACGCATTCGTGGCAATGCGGAACAGCCAAGAACGAAACATACCACCACGGAACCGGCTTAGGTTGCGGTAGGCCGCGATGAAGGTGTCCTGGGCCACATCAGCGGCAGCGTCGGCGTCACCCAGCATGCGATAGCAGAGGTTGTAGACGCGCACCTCGTAGAGCTTCACCAGTTGATTGAACGCCTCAACGTCCCCCTGCTGGCCCGCCTCGACTAGGCGCTGCTCTTCGTTGGTCATAGCGCGACGCCGCTCCACTCGACCTGTTTGCGGCTTTCATTATATAGCAATCCTACGCCAGTCACGTTGCAGCGTCTGACCGTCTTGATGCTGAATGCTTAGATCTAACTACGACGAGGGCTAGTTGCATGGAATTGTGCCAATTGGCTGATGCCTAACGCGCCAGCCTCTGTTATGGTAACTCTGACGATGGCCCTATCTCAGGCTGCCTGACCTCCCAAGACAGCATTCTCTTATTAGCCAACTATCGTTATTGTCGGGCGCCCCCCCTGTTGCGCCCGAGGGGAGCCTATATGATTACCTGTTGGCACTGCTCCACCTCCTTGTTCGATGGCACAATCTTCTGTGACGGCTGTGGCGCGGCTCTGCTCGCAGGGGCACCGAAACGTGTCGCCCCGCCTCTGCACGACGACAAAGCGCCAGACAAGGTTGTCATCTGTGGCACACCGCGCCTTGTGTTCCCGGCCACGGGCCAATCGATCCCACTGCCCTCCCGCCATGAGCTAGTGCTTGGGCGCGGGGGCGATTCCGGCCACCCGCCGGATGTGGATCTGGCCCCATTTCGGGCGGCTGCGGCAGGCGTCTCGCGGGCACATGCGAAGATCGATCTCGCTGGCCCAAGCCCCCAGATCGAAGACCTCGACAGCACCAACGGCACCTATGTGAATGGCCGACGTATTCCCCCAGGCAGCCGTGTGGCGGTGGGTCAGGGCGACGAGATTTACCTTGGCCAGATGGCGCTCAGAATTGAGCTGTGAGGGGTGAGGTGAGCGGGGTGAGGTGAGCGGGGTGAGGCGTTTTCGCCTCACCCCGCTTGGTCTGCCCAGTTGAAGCGGGCACGCTGGAAGAGATAGTCGCCGTGGCGGCGCAGGCTGAGCAGACGCAGACGAGGCGGGTCGTCAGGGCTGAAGGCCACCCCCTCGACCAGGGACGGGCGCGGTGCGGCGGGCGGGGCGTGATTGCCAACCACGATTGGGCTGCTAGTCGTAAAGACCTCGTCGATCACCTTGGCGTGCAATAGCGCACCGTAGACGTGGGCACCGCCTTCGCTCAGCAGCGTACCCACACCGTATTCCTCGCGCAGGGCCGCCATCAGCACCACCAGATTGACCCCCTCGCCCGGCGAGACGTGGTAGGCCAAGTCGGGAAGCTTGGACAGGGCGGTGCGGGCGCGGGCCTCACCGCTAGTTGTGGTGGCGATGAGAATAGACTGGCCCGGCACGCGCAGTGACGCGGTAGCGCCGGGAAGGTCGCCACTGGCGCTGATGATCACCAGGAGCGGCAGGGGCGACCGCCCCTCGGTTTCGCGCAGAGCGCTGAGGCGAGCCTGCTCTGCTGGGAAGGTCGCCCAAGGCGTCCAGCGGTGCCCACGGACGGCGCGCAGCGTGGCCCCACCGATGAGGATGGCGTCGGCGCGGGCGCGGAGGAGCGCCATGAGCCAGATGTCGTGGGGCGCGTGGCGGCTGATAAAGCGGCTACTCGCGTGGTGCGGCGCACCGAACGAGATACGCCCGTCGTGCGAGACGACAAAGTTGGTGTAGGTGTAGGGTCGTCTGGGGGGCGGTGTGGGTAACGGCCAATCGCCCCCGTAAATCGCTCGCAGATCAGCAGGCAAGCGCAGACCAGGGTCGGTGGCCTCATCAAAAAGCAATGTGTAGGGCGCAATGGGGGCCACGTCCATAGGGGGCGCTACAGGGGTACGACGGTTCCGATGCGGCTGATACCGGCGACGAGGTGCATGCCTGGGCCGGTGCCGAGACGGGCGATGTCGCGCTGAACGTACAGGTCGGCGCGGGCGCCAAAGCGGGCCGTGCCCAAACGTGCGCCTGCCTCAAGGCGGTCGCCGCTCGTCACGCGGCAGACAAGGCGCCGACCGATGGGGCCGACGACAAGGGCAATGAGCAGCGGTCCCCAGTCGGTATCTAGGCCGATGTAGATGCGCTCGTTACAGTCGCCAGCCTCGGGGTCGCTGACGGGGCGATACTCACCCGCAACATGCTCAACCATACGGATCAGCCCGCCAGCAGGCGCACGGATCACCGGCACCGTCAGCGGGCCAATGGCGATGGCGAGGCGCAGACAGTCGGAGTGAACAAAGCGGTGATCGTAGACCTCATCAACGCGCAGCACGACACCGTCAGCCGGGGCGAAGATGGTGCCCGGCTCGTTTGGGGTGGCCCGCTCGGGGTCGCGATAGAGGGCAGCGGCGAGCGCGGTCAGGGCCAGTGGCAGCGCGGCGAACCGTGGGCGCAGACCCAGGGTTAGCCCCGTCAGGCCAAGGCCGAGGCTGAGCAGCGGCGTAGCATCCGGGTCAAGCCCCGGAATGTGCGAAGTCCGTTCTTTCGGGAGGGTCTGCTCTGACATAGCGGGGGCGCTTGGGGGGCTAACGCAACTGGATGAACACTACTCGCGATTCTAGCACGGCCACGGCATCCGCGCAACAGGCACCGCACGGGTCACATGGCGGTTGCAAAGTCCGGTTGCCGCGCCACCCCTCACCCCCCAGCCCCCCCTCCCTGAGCGGGAGAGGGGGAGTCGAACGCTTCCTGATGCCGAATCTCCCCTCTCCCCTTGCGGGAGAGGGGCCGGGGGTGAGGGGTAAAAGGCGACGTTGCAACCGCCATGCCGCACGGGTCAGGCCCGATGGGTCTGGTATAATGGCGTTTCAACGACGACCCTCCCACGGTGCGGCTATGCTCAACCCATTCGGTGCGCTTGGCAAAGCCATGCGTGACCTATTCGACGATTTTTTGCTCCTGATCGTCTGCAACATGATCTGGGCGCTCATGTGCTTGCCGATCTGGGTCTTTGCCCTGTTTCTGCTTGGCGAGGGGGCCGGTCTGCTGACGATTATGGTGGCGCTGCTTGGGGTGGTGCCGGCTGGCCCCGCGACCGCAGGCATCTTCCACATCGCCTATCGCGTTGCTGACGGGCG
>CAIWXH010000773.1 GCA_903916565.1 uncultured Oscillochloris sp.
CATCCTTCTAATTACCAGGCGATCCACGACCACCTCAAGTGTATGGCTGCGCTGCGGCTCAAGCGCAAGCGGCTCATCAAGCTCGCGCACCTCGCCGTTGACGCGCACGCGCACAAAGCCACGGCGGCGGGCATCATCAAGCGCAGCCTGATGGGCGCCCTTGCGGTCGCGCACCACAGGGGCAAGCACGAGGATGCGGCTGGCGTCGGGCAGCGCCAGGATGGCATCGACCATCTGCTGCGGAGTCTGGCGTTCCAACAAGCGGCCACAGTCGGGACAGTGGGGGTGCCCAACACGGGCGAAGAGCAGGCGCAGAAAGTCGTAGATCTCGGTGACGGTGCCGACCGTCGAGCGCGGGTTGCGGCTGCCGCTCTTCTGGTCAATCGCGATGGCGGGCGAGAGACCATCAATCGCGTCTACATCAGGCTTCTCAAGCTGACCGAGAAACTGACGTGCATAGGTGGAAAGACTCTCGACGTAGCGGCGCTGGCCCTCGGCAAAAATCGTATCGAAGGCCAGCGTACTCTTGCCCGAGCCTGACAGCCCCGTGATAACGACCAGCCGGTTACGCGGGAGGCTCACATCAATATTCTTGAGATTGTGCTCGCGGGCGCCGTGAACGACGATCCAGTCCATGCTCTGGCCTCAACTTGGCGGCGGCACAGTGACGGCGCAATATAGCACAGAACCGCGCCATGGGCTTTCTGGGCAGCGCGGTGATTCTCGTAAGACAAGGTTCGTAGTAGCAAACAGTTCGGCCTTCGTGACCTTCGTGCGCTTCGTGGTAAAAAAACCTGCCACACACTACCGGGGCGATCTCGCGCAAAGCCGCAAAGTCGCAAAGTCGCAAGGCATCGTTGTGGTGTGATACGCCAAACGGTCACAGTGAAAGCGCGAATGCTGACACCTTGCTGAAGGAACGGCACGCAGCAGCAAACAGTTCGGCCTTCGTGACCTTCGTGACCTTCGTGCGCTTCGTGGTAAAAAACCTGCCGCGCCTTGCCGCCGACGTGTACAAGCGCCTTACCGCTTCGGCACACGCATGGCGTTCTGCTGCGCTCAGCCTGAAATCCGAAATCCGAAATCCGAAATCTAAAATCTAAAATCTACCCCCACCCCCGTGCGCGCTCGACGGCGCGGCCCCAGCGGCCCAGCAGCTCGGCGCGCTCGGCGGGGTGCATCTGCGGCTCGAAGACGCGCTCGCGGCCATCGAGCAAAGGCGGCAGGTCGGTCAGGGCGGGCCACACCCCGGCGCCCAGCCCCGCCAGCAGCGCAGCGGCGCGGGCGCTCGTCTCAGTGTCGGGGGCACGCACAAGGCGCACATGCGCCAGGTCGGCCTGCACCTGACAGGCCAAGTCGCTGTTGGACAGCCCGCCGCCCACCCGCAGTTCGCCGATGCTCACCCCGGCCTCACGCTCCATCGTGGCGAGTATGTCGCCAAGCTGGCAGCCGATTGACTCAAGGAACGCCCGCGCCAAGTGACCAGGGGTCGTGCCAAGGGTCATGCCGAGCATGGTGCCACGGGCGCTGCGATCTTCCGTGGGCACACCCAAGCCAGTGAAGGCGGGCACGAAGACCACGCCGTCGCTGCTCGTCACGGTGCCAGCCACAGTGTCAAGGTCGCTGGCACGACGGATGAGGCGCATCTGGGTCAGCCAGCGCACAGCGGCACCCGTGACGGTCATGTCGCCCTCAAGCGTGTAGGCAGGCTCGCCGCCGATCTCCCAGGCCAGATAGGTTTTGCAGATGCCTTGCGGCGGGGCGACCGGGCCAGCAACCACATTGACGAACGAAGCGGTGCCGTGGGTCGCGGCGGCCTGGCCCCGGCGGCGGCAGTCGTAGCCGAACAGTCCGGCCTGCTGGTCGGTGATCATGGCGGTGACGGGCACAGCGGCGGCGCCAACATACAGCTCGCCAAACGGGTACAGCGTCGGGCGAGCCACCGGCAGCGCGGCGCGGGGCAAGTTCAAATAATCAATCCACTCGTCCCAGAGCGCACGGCGGCGCGGGTCGAAGACGGTCATCGCCTGAAGCAGCGCGTAGTCGAGGGCGTGTTCGGCGGGACGCCCGAGCGCCTGGAGGAGCCAGCCAGCGGCGAGCGAGACGCGCAGATGGCCCGCGTCGGCAGCGCGACGAAACGCCTTGTCGTGGCGCATGCGCCAGGCCATGTGCATCGCGGCAGAGTAGGCGCCAGGGAACTGGCCCAGACGCGCACGCCGTTCGGCAGCGTGCGCCCAGCGCCCGGCCTCCTCAACCAGCGGGGCGGTACGCAAATCCTGCCAAGTGATCGCGGTGCCGATGGCTCGCCCGCTGCGCCGATCCCAGGCGAAGGTGGTGTCGCGCTGCGAGGTGAGGCCGCAGGCGACAATCGCAGCAGGCGTGCAATTCGCACGGGCCACGGCCTCGGCGATGGCCTCGCGCACGCTGCGGGCCACAGCGGCGGGGCGCTGCTCGACCCAGCCGGGGCGCGGGTAGAGACGGGCCAGCGGGCGGTAGCCATAGCCGCGCACTTGCCCGCCCTCGTCGAGCAGAACGGCGCGACTACCGCTGCCGCCCTGGTCGATTCCAAGCACCAGTCTGGTGGGCATCGGGCCTCCTCCGTGATCGGGCATGGATTGCGTCATATAGCAATCCTATCCTGGTTCTTGCATCCGGGGGGCTGAAGCCCCCGGCGCTTGGTTGGCGAAGCCTGCCTTCGCAGGCTGCACTTCACAACCCGGATAGGCTTGCTCTATCGCCCTACTCCGTATCTACATCGTCAGTTGCATCGTCATCGTCACGCGCATCTTCGCCCTGCTGCGTCTTAACCTCCATGCGCGGCAGCGCCTCCTGCACAGCGGGCAGCATACGCGCTGGCACGATGATCATTGACGGGAAGTGCGTGATGAGGCTCCAGCGAGGGGCGTAATAGTTGATACTCAGGTGCGGCGGCGTGCCTAGCACCAGGCGTACACTTCTGAGGCTGACAAAAAAGGCGTGCGCGTTGAGGTAGACGCGCGCGTAGAAGAGCTCGTGGGTGCCGATGGCGACGGCGGCTGGCATTTCGGCGTGCAGTACGCGCTCGGCGGCGGTGCGGTTGATCAGGCGCACGGGCAGTACGAGCGCTCCGCCGAACCCGCCGCCAAGCGCAGCACCAATCAACGTTCCGACCAGCGCATGCTCTAGGCCATCTTCAGCACCGATGAGCAGGCCAGTAAGCAGGCCGGTTAGACCAAAGATGGCTGGCATGCAGCCCCAGGGCAACGGATCGCGCGTCATCTGCTCGTAGAAGTAGTTGCACACCTGCCGCCACTCCTCGGGCGTGTAGACCCAGCGCACCAGCGTGCGGTCGCTGCCCAGAAACGCAGCCCCCTTGCGTGCGTTGGCATGGCCGCCGTACCAGAGGAAAAGCTGCGCGAGCAGGAGAAGCAACCCTACTGTCAGCGAGGCATAGATCCAATCCGTGTTCCCCGTCATCGCCAAGACGATGCTGGCGCTGGCGCAAAGCCCAACCAGCGTCCACATGATTGGCCACGCATCGGAGCCGGGTGGCTTGAGGGTGGGCATGACGAAGGGTGTGGCCGTCTCGACAAAGGTGCGCTCAGCCGCGACGGCGACCGGCTCACGAAGCAGACGGTCACAGGCCGGACAGCGTACGGCACCGGGCTGTTGTGGCGTCCCACAGTGGGGGCAGAAGCGAGGTGACATGGCGTACCTCCCGTAAGACCACTACTCACAAGGTAAGGGATTTGTCGCGGTGTCAAGGGCCAAACTGATCGCAGAACACGCCCACCGGGGGGCTGAAGCCCCCGGCTCTTGGGTACGAAGCCTGCTGAAGCAGGCTCGGCAGCCCGCTTTAGCGGGCTTCGCAATGTACTAGCCCGTGGCTTTAGCCACCGGGCGAGGGTTGGCGGGCGACTTTGCAACCGCCATGACGGGACGAGGCGTTTCTTCACTTACGCAGCCAGCCGCAACGCCATCTTCAAGTAAAAGGGCAGCATCAAGTCCAGCTCCCACTTCACTTCCATATTCGGCAGCACAATGGCGTGGTACGTGAGCGCATGGTGCAGTGCGGCGAGCGGCTGGGCCAACTCGAAGGCGCGGGTCAGGTTGGTGCCGGGGGCCACGCTGGCCCACGGTTCGAGGTAGGCGTCGCGCAGACGCTCGCGTACGCCGGGCACGTGGGGAAAGAAATCCTCGATCTCAACCAGAAAAAGCACCAGGCTAAAGAAGGGGTGCGCGATGGAGCTATCGGCCCAGTCAAGAAAGCCGAAACCGGCTTGGTTGACCACAACTTGGCCCGCCCAGAAGTCGCCGTGTTCAAGTGCGGCGGGCAACCCGTAGGCGGCGAGTTCGTCAGTCATTGCACGCAAATACGGCGCCATCGCACGCAGGTTTACCCGCGCCTCGGCAGAGAGTCCGGCGGGGCTGTCGGTCAGGGTCGCGGCCATATCCGTCAGCAGCGGGGTCAGGCGCGCCGCCAAGGTGCCCAAGGGTCGCTCGGGTACGCCGATGGCCCGTAACTGGCTAAGGCGTGCGGTGCTGGCGATCTGCACTTCGGCGAAAGCGGCTACGGCGGCCTGCCAAAGCCCCACATCCTCAGCGGCGCGGCGGGTTTCGAGGGTGGGGCCGGGCAGTTCACGCATCAGCAGCCAGCCGCGCTCGCGGTCAATCGCGATGGGGCGGGCGAAGCGGGCCGGGTCGGTGGCGGCCAACGCAGCGGTAAGCGCTGGCTCGTGGCCGAACATCGGCGGCACAGCCTTGAGATAGGCTCCGCCCACTGCCGTGGGCAGGCGCAGAATGGCGGAACGCTGCCACGAGCGCAGTTGCTCGGCGGGGCCAGTGGGCGCCAGACCCGCCCGCACCAGGGCGTCGGTGGCCCATGCGGTGGCGACATCGAGCCAACCGGGCATGTACCAGGGCGGGCGCTGGCGCGGTGCGGCGCTGCCAGCGTACCAGGCGAACCAGTCAGCAATCGGTGCGCGGTGATCCTCGACCGCAAGCGGCAGGCTCGCCAGATCTTCGCGTGTGGCCCAGCGGGCACCAGCAGGCAGCGCCCAGGATGGATCGCGCAGCACCGCCGCGTAGACTTTCGAGACGCGCTCGTCATCAGGGCTGTAGGCGATGGCGAGGCAGCGTAGCGTGGTGGCTGGTGCGCCCAGGCTCTCGCGCAGCCACCCGTTGACGTGGCCGATCTCCTGCCAAAAATGGCGGGCACCCTCGCTGAAGGTCGGCAGACGCCAGCCGGACTCGTCGGGTAGAAGCAGCAGCCGCGCCTGCTCTGGGTGTCCGACGGCAATGTGGCACGCATAGCTGATGGGCGCTGATGCTGCGGTCATTCGCTCACTCGCCTTACCCAAGCAGACCCCCGTGCCCAAGGGCGACGATGTCGCGGCGGCGCACATGCTCACCGGCCATGAGCCGGGGCAGCAGCAGATCGACGATGTTGGCCTCGCGTGAACGCACACATCCCGGGGTGCCGAGCACGGGGAGGGGCGCAGCTCTGTCGCCAGGCGGGTTGAGATAGGCCAGCAGCAGCAGGTTGCCCGGCTCAACGGGGGCACCATAGTGTTCGATGCGGCCACCCGCACGGCGAATGCCGTTGGGCGTGACATCATCAAGATCCATCACCGAGGTCTCGCCCGCGATGATGATGAGTTCGGCACCGGTCGCACGCAGGGCCAACACCGCCTCGGCCACGGCACTCGCATCGAGGGGAACCGGGTGACAGGCGAGGATGCTGCCGCCCAGAGCGACGACACGGCCCGTGATCGCGGGGTAGACGCCGCG
>CAIWXH010000774.1 GCA_903916565.1 uncultured Oscillochloris sp.
AGGCCAGTCGTCGGCGCCGAGGCCGACCTGCTTACCCGGCATAAACTCAAGCGCGCCGTGGGTGCCGACATGCACCACCGCGTTGGCGTTGAAGCTGTGCCGCAGCCAGGTGTAGAAGGCGGCGAAGGCGTGATTGGGCGCGGCGTCGCGGGCCATCAGCATCCGCATCGGGTCGCGCTCGTAGCCAAAGGGCGGCTGCACGCCGACGAACACATTGCCAAGCTGGCGCCCCAGAATGCGAAGCCGCCGTCCATCGGTCAGCAACTCGCCAGGGGCGCGGCCCCAGCACGGCTCAATATCGGCGAAGGCCGGGAAGAGCCGCCGGTAGTCATCCACGCTAAGGGTCGCGGCGACATTCGCGTCAGCCCCGTGGGCCAGCGCGTTGCCGCCGACAATCAGATTACGCAGCGCCTCGGCGTCTGCTGGCAACTCGACGGTGTAGCCGTCGGCCTTGAGCGCGACGAGCAGCCCGTGGACGCTACGGAAGACATCGAGGTACGCGGCGGTGCCGATGTTGCCCAGGTTCGGCGGGAAGCTGAAGAGCACCAGGGCGATCTTCTTCTCGGCGTTGGGGGCGCGGCGCAGGGTCACCCGGCGGGCAATGCGCGAGGCGATGAACTCAATCTCAGGCTCGGCGGGCACAAAGCCGTTGGCCTTCGCCGTCGGGCCACCGTAGACCAGCGGCTCGGCGGCACCCTCAAGCTCGGGCACGGCCACGCTCAGCGCGGCCTGCACCGGGGCCAAGCCGCTCCAATCGTTGCGCCAGTCTTCGACGCGCTGGAAGGCTAGGGGCACGGGGGCGAAGTAGCCGACATCCAGATTGCCCAGGGCTATGCGCGCTTCAGCGGGCCGACTCTCGGCAGGGCCGCCCACCAAGGCGAAGCCGCTGGCGTTGACTAGCGCATCAACCGAGCTTTGGTGGTTAGCGTGGCCGCCGCCGATCAGCGCCTTCAGGCCGTGCGCGTGATTGGTGAAGAACTGCTCAATTGCCGGGCGCATATCCAGACCGGAGGCGTAGGCCATGCGGGCCTCGACGCCACGAGCCTCAAGGGCGCGCACCAGCGCGTCAAGGTGGGCGGTGTTGCCGCTCAGGGCCACGGTTCGCAGGGCCAGAATACCGACCGAGCCAATGGGTGTGGGGCTGGAACTGCCGCGCTTGCCCTTGGTCGCTTTCGCTTTGGTTGCTCGCCACTTATCGTATTCGGCGAGGGTTGCGAAAGGGTGCGGCGCGTCGGGGTGAATCAGCGCCTGCTCGGGGTAGCTGACCGGGTCGAGGATGGGCAACTTGCCCTTGTGGTTGGGGACGTACAGCTCGATCAGCAGACAGACCAGCCGATAGACATTCTCGGGGGAGCTATTCGTCCAGTACTGATGGCTGACAATGTAGGTGTAGAGGTCACGCGACTTACCGGGGATGAGCTTGAGCACCTTACTGAGATTACGCAGTACCGCCAACTGGCGGCGAGCCTCACCGGCCCCGCCCTGCGGGCGCAGCTTCTTGGCCCACTGGTTCAGGATGCCGCCGCTCTCCTTCGCCTCAGCGTTCGCGGCCAGGGTGAACTTGCCGATGCGCGTTTGCCTCATCAGGGCCGGGTTCGAGGTGATGATCAGCACCGGGCACTTGGCCGCCGTAAGGAGCCGCTCAAGCGGGCGCACATACTCCTCGCCGAAGAGCCGGGCACCAAAGACGAAGCTGGCATCGTTGAGGTCACGCTCAAGCCGACGCCAGCCGGACTCCTCGCGGAGCGAGGCAGCGTCGTAACAGGCCGGTATGAGCGTGACACCGTGTTCGACCCGCAGGCGTTCGGCGGCAGCGTGCAGGGCTGCGGCGTGGTTGCCATCAATGGTGAGAAAGACAATACGCATAGTTTAGTTGGGTCGCCCCTCGTGGGTGCCCGTGAGGGACACCCAGACGACGATCATGCTAGTCAGCGGCAGCCACCTTGGTTCAGTTCGCGGGGTGATCGGTTTTCCCCGACGTGTCTGTAGTACAGAGTCCGTACTACGCGAACTGTCGCGAACAAGTATTTTTTCAGCTTGCGGCTTCCCCTGAACGGAACCGTCCAGGGAGGCCACAGCTGTGTCGTGCGCGCTTAGGCGTGGCGTCGGGCCTGGACTAGGGTGACGTGGTAGAAACCGCGGCTCACGCGCTGCGTGCGGCCCATGGTAAAGCCGCAGTCAGCCAGGGTGGCGCGCACCGTGCGATCACGAATCATCTGGATCTCGGTACGGCGCTGGCTATGCGGAAAGAAGCCGCCAACACGGTGGAGGGCGGCGAGCAGCGGGCTATAGGGGGCATAGGTGAAGAGCAGGGTGTTTTCGCAAAGGCTGGCTAGGTGGCGCAGCATCTGGACAAATGGCTCTGAGGAGTAGTGGATGAGTACATCGAAGCAGGCAACAAGGTGATAACGCCCCGCGAGTTCTTCGAGATCGGAGACTCGGCTGGTGACCCGGTCACCCAGGCCCGCATCGAGTGCGGCCCGTGCGGTCGCCTCGGCCATCTGGGGGGCCAAGTCGGACGCTGAGACGTGGAAGCCGCGCCGCGCCAGGGCTAGGGTGAAGAGGCCCGTGCCGCAGCCAGCATCTAGTGCAGTGGCGGGCGTGCCCGCCGGGGGTAACTCGGCCCACTGCTCGGCGACGCCCAACATAGTGGTGTGGCCTTCGCGGATAGAGCGCCGAACACCCGAGAGTTGCGCCTGACCGTAAATGGCCGACCAGCGCTCGAACCCGATTCCGTTGAAGTACTGGCGCAGCCGCGCTTTGTGCTGGGCAGTGTCCACGCTGCGTCCTAAAATTGCTAGGCGAGTGGTACGTAGTGCAGAGTAGTTACTACGGTCGTTCAAGCCGATTATAACATAAAAGTCAACCTTGCATACCTATATGCAAAAGCTGTGCATGTCAGCCTAGTCCATGTCGGCGGAAATGTGCGGCAGGTTTTTGACCACGAAGCACACGAAGGTCACGAAGGCCGAACCGCGTGCTGCTGCGCTCCGTGCCGTACGAGAATCACCGCGCAACCCGACAGGAACGTTCAGAAAGCGGTACTATAGCAATCCTACGGAGGTTGTTTCGCGCCCGCCCGGTGGCTGAAGCCACGGGCTACGTGCGACGAAGGCCGCCTGCGCGGCCTCGCGGAGCCTGCGAAGGCAGGCTTTGTCAACCAAGAGCCGGGGGCTTCAGCCCCCCGGCGGGCGACGTTGCATCAGCCCTGTCCATGTGCCGCCGGTATTGGCTTTTTGGCAGCGTGCTATACTATGGCCCGTAGCATTCTGGTGTACTACAGCGTGCCCACCGGCGCACACCGTGCCAACCCTCTTCTCCGTACTAACCAGGCGCCCGTTCCTGCTGTTCCTCGGTTCGCAGCGCCTGGCACAGGAGCCCGACAGCCATGTCTCAACCTCCGCCCCAGGTGCCCATTCGTGGCGTGCAGGCGGCGGCTCGGCGTGCCCATACCACCTGCGCTGTGAGCGCGGCGGCCCGTGCTTGTGGTGCGCTCACCCTGGTGGTGACCGCCGTTGAGCTGACTGGGTGGAGCGCCGGGTTTCTTGGCGGTACCGCAGTCGCGCCGGGCATGCCGTCGCTGCTACCCTGTACTGCCGTGGCTTTGGCTGCCGCTGGTCTGTCGTTGTGGCTGCTGCTCGCCCGTTTGCCGGTACGCCTGGGCGGGGTTGTTCGCAGCATCGCACCGGCCCTTACCGTGTTGCCGCTGCTGTTGAGTGTGCGAACCCTGCTTGAGTCCAGCGCTGGCTGGAATCTCCTCATAGATCGCGGCCTGCTGCCAGTTTGGTCTCGCGGTGGCCTCTTTCACGGGCGTCCCGCGCCCGCTACGGCCTTGAGTCTGGCGTTGATCGGCGCGACGCTGCTGCTGCTGCGTGTGCGTAACGAGCGCCTTGTGGGTTTCGCCCAACTGCTGGCCCTGCTGTCAGCCCTCAGCGGCCTGCGGGTGTTGCTCAGTCTGATCGATGGCGAGAGCGAGGGCTACGGCGCAAACTCGGTCTGGGTTGCGCTGCCCATTGCGCTGTCCAACGTGCTGATGGGCGTCGGTATGCTTGGCGCACGCGCCGAGCAGGGTGTGATGGCGGTGGTGAGCGGCCCTGGCTACGGCAGTCACATTTTTCGGCTCTTGTTGCCCGCCGCTGTGCTGTTGCCCCTGACGATTGGCACCCCGACGCTGCGGGGACGCCTCACTGGCACCTTTGATGTGGGCCTGGGGATGATTCTGCTGACCTTCGCCAACTTGCTGGTCTTTTGGTGGCTGGCCCGCGCGCTAAATGCCAGCGATCTTGTGGCGACACGCGAGGCCGAGCGGGCGCAAACGCTGCTCGATCTCGCCGAACGCCGCATTGGGCGGCTTCAGGCGCTGCGGCGCATTGATCTGGCAACTATTCATGAGCATCAGGCGTTTGGCGCGATGCTTGATGTGCTGCTTGAACAGACTCGTGCCCAGCTCGGGGTGGATGCGGTGGCGGTCTTGTTGGCGCAACCGGGTCACAATAGTATCCAAAAGCATAGCGTTGTATGACGCGACCTTCCGGTTCGACAGGGCCATCCTGCCAGGCGATACTACGTCGCCTCTATCCCATGGCCGAAGCATTTGGGACTACGTGTCTCGTTCCTGTCGGTGAATGTCTCG
>CAIWXH010000775.1 GCA_903916565.1 uncultured Oscillochloris sp.
ACGACCCGGAGCTTGCGGTGGTCTGGCCGATCAGCGACCCACTCGTCTCGGCCCGCGATCAGGCGGCGTTGAGCTTGGCGCAGTACCGTGAGCAACCGGCGTTCGTCTATCAGGCAGCGTGACGCTGAAGGTACCATCGCTGGGTATAGTGCGTCGGCTTCTGGCACAAGGTCACGGGGCCTGGGCGTAGCCATCCGCTTCCCGCTGACCGGCTCACCGAATAATTGGCGCAGGTATTGAGAGCGCAAAGCTGCGATGAATGACGCGCACCGCCTCGTCGCCGTCGCTATCGGCGACGACCAGCGAGATGTTGTTTTCGGTGCTGCCTTGGGCGATGGCGATGATGTTGATCCCGGCCTCGCCCATCGCGCCAAAGACGCGCCCCGCGATGCCCGGTGTCCCGCGCATCCCCGAGCCGACGACGGCGACAATCACGACATGCTCAAGCACCTCAATGTGTTCGACATCGTGGGCCGAGAAGTCGCCCGCCAGTTCGTTGCGGAGCTCGAAGACGGCGGCGGCACCTTCGCTACGCGGCACGACCAGACAGACGCTCTGCTCGCTGCTCGCCTGCGAGATCAGCAGAATGTTCGATTTCGCACGGGCCACGGCGGCGAAGATGCGCGCCGCGACCCCCGCCAGCCCCAGCATGCCCGGCCCGCCCACGGTGATCAGGCTCACCTCTTTGATCGCGGTGACCGCCTTGGCGGTGCCGTTCCCCGGCTCTGATGAGATCACGGTGCCGGGGTGGCTCGGGTTGAAGGTGTTGCGAATGCTGATCGGGATGCGCCGCTGCACGAGCGGCTGCACCGTCTTCGGGTGCAGCACATTGGCCCCGTAGTAGGCCATCTCGCCCATCTCGCCATACGAGAGGCGCGGCATCGTGCGGGCTTCGGGCACCACCTTGGGGTTGGCCGTCAGCACGCCGTCCACCTCTTTCCAAAACCAGACCGCGTCGGCGTCGAGGGCCGAGCCGAGAATGGCGCACGAGTAGTCGGAGCCGCCGCGCCCCAGCGTGGTCGGCACGCCGGTCTGGGTCGCGCCGATGAAGCCCGTCACCACCGGCACGGTGCCCCGCTCAAGCAGGGGCAGCAAGCGCTGGCGCGAGCGCTCACGGGTTGACTCCATCAGCGGCGAGGCGTTGCCGTAGCGGTCGTCGGTGACGATTAGGCCCGTGGCGTCTACGGCCACCGCGTCAAGGCCAGCGCCGCGCAGCGCGGCGGCGATCAGGCGCGCATTGATGCGCTCGCCCAGGCCGCTGAAGAGATCGAGCGCCCGTGGTGTCAGCTCGCCCAGCACCGCAATGCTGCGCGAGAGGTCGCTCAGATAGTCGAGCATCGCCCGCAGCTCCGGCTCAAGCGCGGCGCACTCGTCGGGCGAGGCCAGCTCGGCGGCGGCGCGCATGTGCAGGTCGAGCAGGCGGGGCACGGCGAGCGCCGTGGCATCGCCCGCGCCCTCGGCGGCGGCCTTGGCGGCGGCGATCAGCGTATCGGTCGTGCGGAGATCGGGGGCGTTCATCGCCGACACTACCACCACCACCTCGTGGTCGTGGCGGCTCTCGGCCACAATCTGGGCCACTTGGCGGATCGCGTCGGCGCTGCCGACCGATGTGCCGCCAAACTTCATCACAACGCGCATGCAAACCTCATCGGCGCGGGTGTGGGGGCGCAGCCCCCACACCCGGAGCGATAGCTACGGAATAATCAAAACTTTCCCCGCCGTCTGGCGACTCTCCAGGGCACGATGAGCGTCGGCAGCCTGCTCCAGCGGAAACTCGCGGTCAACGCGCACCGTCAGGCTCCCGGCGGCGAGCCAGGTGAAGAGGTCGCCCGAGCGCCATGCCAATTCCTCGGCGGTGGCGACGTAGTGCCCCAGGGTCGGCCTAGTGAGAAAGAGCGAGCCTTTGGCGCTGAGGGTCAAAGGGCTAAACTGCGGCACGGGGCCGCTGGCGTTGCCGAAGCTGACCAGCATGCCGCGTGGACACAGGCTGTCGAGGCTGCCCTCAAAGGTGCTGGCGCCCACCGAGTCATAGACCACGTCGGCGCCGCGCCCGCCCGTCAGCGCCCGCACACGCGGGGCGAATGGCTCGCGCATATAAAGGATAACCTCAGCGGCGCCAGCGTCCCGCGCCAGAGCCGCCTTCGCCTCGGAGCCAACGAGGCCGATGACTTGCGCCCCGCAGGCGCGGGCGATCTGCACCAGCAGCAGGCCCACGCCGCCTGCCGCCGCCGTGACCACACAGGTGTGCCCCGGTTTCAGCGGGAAGGTGCTGTAGGCCAAGTAGTGCGCCGTCATCCCCTGAAGCAGCAGCGCCGCCGCCAGTTTCAGCGCGACCCCGTCGGGCACACGCACAAGCTTGTCGGCGGGGGCGAGGGCCAGTTCGGCGTAGCCACCAATCCCGGCGGCGGTGGCGACCCGGTCGCCCACGGCCCAGCCGCTGACCCCAGGGCCAAGCGCCTCGATGGTACCGGCAAACTCTGCACCGGGGATGAAGGGCAGATCGAGCCGATAGAGCCCCGTGCGCTGATACGTCTCGATGTAGTTCAGCCCAATCGCCGCGACCCTGACTTGCACCTGGCCGGGGCCTGGCGTAGGCGCCGGAACTTCTTCGAGGCCCAAAGCCTCGGGGCCGCCGGTCGCGTGAACCCGCATGGCACGCATCTGCCTCTCCCTCTGCTGCGTAGGGTGGTTGCAAAGTCGCCCGCCGGGGCGCTGAAGTGCCCGGCTCTGCGCTACGAAGCCCGCTTCAGCGGGCTTTGCAGGTACTAGCCCGTGGCTTCAGCCACCGGGCGGGGGGCGTAACGCGACTTTGACGTAACCCTGCGCTGCGACAACATTTGCTTGATTCCACCACGGAATCCGGCCTATACTATAACAGGAATCGTGCAACCCCTGGACATGAGCAGCAGGCCCCACGCGGGCCTGGGAGGAGAGGCCGTTGCGCCTGGAGCACAGTCTTCCCGTGAGCTACTTCACGCGCTACGACGAGAGCGACGACCGCTGTTTCTATCGCTACCCCCGGCTGACCGCGCACATTGACGAACCCGCCTGCGGCGCGGTCAGCCAGCTCTTTCGCGAGTTGCTGCCCCCCGGCGGGCGCATCCTTGACTTGATGAGCAGCTTCGTCAGCCATCTGCCGCCTGAGGTGCCGTACGACCATGTGGTTGGCCTCGGCCTCAACGAAGAGGAGCTGCACCACAACCCGCAGCTCGACGAGCGGCTGGTTCACGACCTGAACGAACACCCGGCCCTGCCTTTCGCCGACGCCTCGTTCGACGGTGCCGCGTGTACCGTCTCAGTCCAGTACCTCACCCGCCCCGTCGAAGTCTTCGCCGAAGTTGGGCGCGTGCTGCGGCCCGGTGCGCCGTTCATCGTCACCTTCTCGAATCGCTGCTTCCCAAGCAAAGCCATCCACGTCTGGGTAGCGACCGACGAGCGCCAGCGCACAGACCTCGTGCGGCGCTACTTCACGCTCGCTGGAACCTTCGCCGAAATTACCGCCTACGACCGCTCCCCCCACCACTGGCTCAGCGACCCGCTCTACGCGGTTGTCGGCCACACGGCCCCCGCGAAGCAGAGCTAACACCGGGATGACTCCTGGTATTGTTTGCGTTCATAAGAACCAATGCGTTTTATTCCGTTCCATTGCGTTTTGTTCCGTTCGCTGACATTGCAACATCCATACGAACGTGCTACAATGACGGCATCACGGCATCGCCGTGGTGTTGCACATACACAAA
>CAIWXH010000776.1 GCA_903916565.1 uncultured Oscillochloris sp.
CCACGAAGCCCACGAAGGGCACGAAGGCCGAACCATTTTCTGCTACGCCCAAAATACCCCCTCCGAATCTTCGTGGGCTTCGTGGTCTTCGTGGTAGATAGTCCGGCTGGCGGCTTTGTTCCCACGAAGCCCACAAAGGAGCGTCTGATTTTTTTACCACGAAGCCCACGAAGGGCACGAAGGCCGAACCATTTTTTGCTACGCCCAAAATACCCCCTCAAAATCTTCGTGTTCTTCGTGGGCTTCGCGGTAGATAGTCCGGCGTGCGGTTTGTTCCCACGAAGCCCACAAAGGAGCGTCTGATTTGTTACCACGAAGCCCACGAAGGGCACGAAGGCCGAACCATTTTCTGCTACGCCCAAAATACCCCCTCCGAATCTTCGTGGGCTTCGTGGTCTTCGTGGTAGATAGTCCGGCTGGCGGCTTTGTGGTACGTCGCACACGCCCCCCTCCGAATCTTCGTGGGCTTCGTGGTCTTCGTGGTAGATAGTCCGGCTATCGGCTCTCGGCTATCTTACAGCTCCTCGCCGAAGCGCCGCGACACCTTCTGAAAAATCCAGTAGCCAACCACCAGAAACAGCGCCGCCGTCACGCTCACACGCAGCACGCTGGTAAGCGCCGGAAAGGCGGGGGTGGGGATCTGGCCCACCGCCACCGCGCTGCCGTAGAGCGTCTCGCGGTAGAACTCGATCAGCGAGGCCATCGGGTTCAGCCAGCGGATGAGCAGCACCGCTGGCCCGTTGCCGAAGGTGCCCAGCGGGTAGATCACCGGCGTCAAGAAGAACCAGATGTTCATCAGGATGCCGACCAGATGCACAATGTCGCGGAAGAAGACCGCCACCGCGCCCAGCAGCAGCGCCATGCCCGCCAGCAGCACCATCTGAATCACCAGCAGCACCGGCAGGTAGGCGAACGTCCAGGCGAAGTTCAGACGGCCCAGCGTGAAAAACTGCACCGCCGCCATCACCAGGAACATCATCGGCAGCGAGAGCAGAAAGTTCAGCAGGCTGGAGAAGACCGCGACCAGCGGCAGCACCTCACGCGGGAAGTAGACCTTTTTAATTAGGGCCGCGCCGTTGATGACGCTGCCCGTGCCGCTCATAATCGCCTCGGCGGTGAAGTTCCAGGGCAGCAGGCCGACAATCACAAAGACCGGGAATTGCGCGATGCCACCCGGCATCAGCAGGCCGAAGACCAGCACATAGACCAGCATCATCCCCAGCGGCGCCAACTGCGTCCACAGGTAGCCAAGCGCACTGCCCTTGTAGCGCGCCCGGAGATCGCGCAGCACGAGGTTGCGAATCAGCTCGCGGTAGCCCCAGATTTCGCCGCTCTTCGCGGCCACCCCGCCGCTGCGATCCACGGCTACGCCAAGCACGCCGAAGGCCAGCCCAACGAGCGCCGCCAGGAGAATCAACTGCGGGATGTAGCGCGCCTGCGGCGCCTGCGGCAGCGCCGCCGCCACTCGGTACGCCGCCGAGGGCGTGTCGGCGTCGAAGCTGCCACCGGGCGTGCGAACGACATAGTTCAGGCTGGCCTCAAGCGCCCGCAGCCGACTAATCGCCCGCTCAAGCTCGTCCAGTTCAGCGGCAGCCTGGGCATTGGTCGTCGCACATGCGCGGAGCGCCTGCTCGCGCACGCCCGTGGCCGTCACCCCGGCGGTGCCACAGAGCGCATCGAGGGTCGCGTTGCGCGTGTTGATCGCAAAGCGCCACAGGTCGTACCGCGCCTCGAAGGCCCGTGCGAGATCGCTCAGTTCTTCGCGGGGCAGACCCGCCAGCGTGCGCGGGGTCGAGAATGGCTCAAGCTCACGCGACATCGGAAACGCCTGGGTGCGAATCAGCTCGCGCAGCAGCGCATCAAACGGCGTGGGCACCGGCTTCCCGACAGGCTCCAGCGCCAGCCACAGCTCCCAGCCCAGCATATTCCGCAGAATCTCGCGGCCACCCGCCGCCCGCACCTGACGGGCCAACTCCTCGGCGCCAGCGTCGGCCAGGGTTTTCGCCTCGGCGGCGGTGGGGGCGACGCCACGGGCCAGCACGACGCCCGGCCCTTGCGGGATGAACTGCACCAGATAGTCGGGACTCCCGTAGCGCACATCGGCGCGGGCCAGCGCATCCTGCCGCAGCACCTCGTTGGCGTCGCCAAACGCCACCGCAAGGCCGGTCACATTGGGGGCCACCGGATTGTAGATGCCGCCGTAGCGGGCGGTGTCGAAGCGCGTCTCGGCGTCGGCGAAGTAGATCACCGGCTGCGAAAGCACGCGGGGGGCGGCGACCGCCAGCGCGCCAAGGACGCAGAGCAGCATCCAGAGCCACTGGTAGACGCGCAGCCGCCCGTAGACCCGATTGAGTTTGGCGAGCTGCGTCAGGAGGTCGGCCCAGCGCCCAGCGCCCTGCTCTACGGTGTCAGCCATAGTTGCACCTCTACCGTCTGTCCGGCGGCTAGATCGAAGGTGGCGAGGCCAGCGGCGGGCCACCAGCCAGGGCTGTCCGGCTGACCCGTTTTGCGCGCCAACTCGTCGCCGCTGACCAGCACGCGCTGCGTGGTGGCGGGCAGTTTAAGGCTCAGCCCGGCCATGTTGCGTTGCGCTGAGTTAGTCAGGGTGAGGGTTTGCACCTCGACACCTTCCGCACTTCGCACTTCTACCTGCTCAATGCTTACTTCCGCGACGGCGGTCTGCCAGTCGGCGATTTCGCTCAGCGGGGCGACCCAGAGGCGCGTGTCTTTTGCGATGCTGCCAGCCACACGCTGCCACGCGGCGATCTGCTCGGGCGTGGTCACCTCCTCGGTGTGCGCCCAGAGGTCAATCATGCCGCCCGCTGTGACGGCCAGTTCCACCTGGCGCAGCGCCAAGTCGGCCCGCGCCGGGGTCAGGTAGAAATCGGGGCAGGCCACGATGCGCCCTTCGCGCCCTGGCAGCCAGCGACAGCGCGGGGCGGCCTTCAGCCCGGCGGCGTCGCTGGCCCACAGGCTGTATTGCGCCTGGTCGCTCAGGCGGGTCACACTGGTGATGCCAGCCTGCTCAAGTGCGTCCCAGGCCGCGTCACTCATGCCAGCGCTCCCGCTCCACGGGAAAGCGAGCGAGCTGGCGTGCGGGACGCCCGCCGCCGCCGCGACCTCGTTCCAGGTTTGCAGATCGCGTTGCCACGTCGCTGGATCGGTCAGCCCACCATAAAGATGGCTGAAGGTATGACTCTGGATCGCCTGGCCTGCGGCGCGCAGCGGCGCGATCTGATCTTCAAAATACCAACCGGGATTGCTGGCGATGCTGCCGTACGGATCATCGGCGAACCAGGGCGTGCGCGTCCAGCGGTCGGAAGTCCAGCCGTTCGCCTGACTGGCCCAGCCGAAGGTCGGATCGCCGAGGAAGCGGCGGCGCTCGGGGTTGCCCGCCAGGAAGTTGTAGCCGGTGGCGTAGTAGGTGGCCCGCAGGTTCAGCGGCGCGAAGATCGCCAGCGTCGTGGTGATGCCCTCGCGCATCCGCACGGCCCGCGCCAGATAATCCTGATCCACATTGGGGTCGCCGACCGAGCGTGAATGCACCAGACCGCCCATCGCCGTCTCCCAATCGAAGGTGAAGGCGACGGCGGCGGCGCGGCCCAGGGGCCACGGGGCGACACGGGGCAGCGCGACGGCGGCACGCTCAGGCGGCGCGGCAAGGCGGGCGAGGTCGTCGCCGCCTGCGCGCAGGCCCAGCAGATCAAGGTAGAGCCGGTCGTCGGAGGCAGGCTCGACGCGCACGGTCAGCGCGGCGGCGTCGTCGGGGGCCACGAAGCTGCCGCGCAGCGGCGCCCAATCACGCGGCGGCGCCTCGGGCGTCCAGAGCGTCACCGGCTGCCACGTGGTCGCCGCCTCGCGCACCGTCGCGCCATCCGTTGTGCGCCACTGGAACACGAGGCGCGCACGGGTGGGCGAGCGCTGGGCCGAGTCGGTGAGGGCGAAGCCGCTGAAGCAGTAGCGCTGGCCGGGGCGCACCGGCGCGGCGGGGGTCATCACGTAATTACCAATCCCAATCAGTTGCAGGGCGCGTCCGTCGCCGTCGAGATCGAAGCCCTGCCCATCAACAGCGGGGCCGCGCAGTTCGGCCCCAGGGGCGCGGGCCGTCCAGCCAGCGGGCAGGCGGGGCAGCTCGCCAGGGGCGACCACAGGTGCGTTGGGGAGCAGCTCGTCGGCGAGGAACGGGGTGGGGGCGCAGCGTGCGACGCGCTGGCGTAGGTAGAGGAAGGCGCCTAGTGCGCCGACGAGCAGACAGAGCAGTGTCGCGCCGAGCAGCAGCCGTCGAGAGACCATCAGACCATCACACCATCACCGCCCTCGGCCTGCGCCGACGGGCGACCGTTTGCCGCTCATTCCAGGGCGCAATTCTAGCATAGATCGTTGGGGCCACAAGCGCGGCGCGGGTGATGGGCGTGTGAGCTAGGGGCAAGGCCGTGCAACGCAGGCCATGCCGCCCAACCCTCACCCCCCTGCCCCCTCTCCCTGAGCGGGAGGGGGGGAGCCGAACGCATCCTGCTGCGGAATCTCCCCTCTCCCCTTGAGGGAGAGGGGCAGGGGGTGAGGGGCAAAAGCCAGTGCGGTTCGGGCTTGATAGTTTGGCCTACCCCACCGAGATGCTTTGCGGCTTTGCGGCTTTGCGTGAGATCTCCCCGCCTATAGGCCGAAGCGGCACCCCACGGGATCGGCTACAATAGCACGGGTTCCGCTCAGATGTTTTGGCGATGAGAGGGGTTGCGCCGTGTCCCAGCGTGAGTTTACCGTTGCGGAGGAGTATCGCTACGACCGGCGCTCGCCGCTGCGCTGGATTTTTAGCCATATCTGGCGCTACCCGCACCTGCCGCTCACGGCGGTGGCGGGTTTCGTCACGGGCAGCGCCCTCTACAGCTTCGCGCTGACGCGGGTGGGCGCGGCCTTCGACCTGATGCTGGCCCGCCCCGACCTGGGGGCGCTGTTCGCCATCGCCATGACGATTGTGTTTGCCCGTATCGGCCACGGTATGGCGGGCCTGCTCGCCTGGTACGCGACCGAGTTCACGGCCCAGCGCCTTGAGCGTGACGCCCGCGATGAGCTGTACGTCAGCCTGCTGGGCAAAAGTCAGACCTTCCACAATCGCCAGAAGGTCGGCGATGTGATGGCCCGCGCCACCAACGATGTGCAGCAGTTGAACTTTATGATTAGCCCCGGCGCCAGTCTGATCTACATCTCGGTGACCAGCACCGTGGTGCCGCTGGCGGCGATTGCGCTGCTGCGCTGGCAGTTGCTGCTGGTGCCGCTGATCTTCCTTGCGGCCTTCATCCCGGCGGTGCGCCGCTACAGCCGCGAACTGAACCCGATCACCGGGCGGCTGCGCTTCCAGTTTGGTGCGCTGAACGCCGATTTGGCCGAGGCGGTCAGCGGGATTGAGGTGGTGAAAGCCTATGCCCAAGAGGCACAGGAGCAGGGGAAGTTCAGCGCGGCGGCGCGGCGCTACCGCGACTTGTTTGTCGAACAGGGCCGTATCCAGGCGCGCTATTTGCCGCTGTTGCTCTACGGGCTGGCCTTTGGGCTGGCCTTCGGCCACGCCGCGCTGCTCTTCCTAAACCACGAACTGACGGTGGGCGAGGCGGTGACGTTCTTGGGCCTCGTCTCGCAACTGCGCTTCCCGACCTTCATCTCGCTCTTCAGCTTTATGCTGGTCGAGATGGGCCTTGCGGGCGCCGAGCGCATCCTGGATCTGATCAACAGCGAAACTGAACTGGACGAGAACACCGACGGTCGCCGCGCGCCAATCAGCGGCGAACTGGTCTTTGATGGCGTCAGCTTCGGCTATGGCGAGGTAGCGCAGGCGGCGGGCGCACGCGGCCTAAACCTCAGAGGCATCAGCTTCACCGCACGCCCCGGCGAGACGGTGGCGATTGTCGGGCAGACTGGTGCCGGGAAGACCACGCTCACCCGGCTGGTGAACCGCACCTACGATACGACCGTCGGGCGCGTGCTGGTTGATGGGGTGGACGTGCGCGAGTGGAGTCTGGACGCGCTGCGGGCGCAAATCTCGACGATTGAGCAGGACATCTTTCTGTTTAGTCGCTCGATTGCCGACAACATCGCCTTTGGGGCGGCGGGCCAGGCGACCCGTGAGCAGATCGAGCAGGCGGCCCGTGAGGCGCAGGCTCACGATTTCATTAGCGGGCTGCCCGACGGCTACGACACCGTGGTCGGTGAGCGCGGCGTGACGCTCTCGGGCGGCCAGCGTCAGCGCATCGCAATTGCGCGCGCCTTCCTGACCAACCCACGCATTCTGATTCTTGATGACAGCACCAGCGCAATTGACAGCGCCACCGAAGACCAGATCCAGCGGGCGATGCGGCGCATTCTGAAGGGCCGCACGACGCTGCTGATCACGCACCGCATCTCGCAGATCCGCTGGGCCGACCGCATCCTGGTGCTGCGCGGCGGCGAACTAGCGGCCCAGGGCACCCACGACGAACTGATGGTGCAGAGCGAGGCGTATCGGCGCATCTTCGCCCGCTATACTTCGGGGGACAGGGGGACGGGGGGACACGGGGACGGGGAGACACGGGGACGGGGAGACACGGGGACAGGGGGACACGGGGCCGGGGAGACAGGGGGACGGGGAGACACGGGGCCAGGGGGCCAGGGAGACACGGGGACTGTTTTAGCCGAGCAATCCTCATGAAACATCCCCCAGTCTCCTTGTCTCCTCGTCCCCTCGTCCCCTCGTCCCCGTGTCCCCTTGTCCCGCCATCCCCCAGTCCCCCCGTCCCCTCGTCCCCGTGTCTGGAGAAAGATCTATGGGCTTTATCTTAGACGGTCTAGAGGCGGAAGCCTACGACCGCACCTACAGCGACACGGCGCTCATCCGGCGCATCGTCGGCTACTTCCGGCCCCACGGGCGCAAGATGATCAGCGTGGCGCTGCTCGTCTCGGCGGCCTCGCTGGTCGAGACGCTCATCCCCTTCGGGGTCGCACGCGGCATTGACATGCTGGCGGGCAACCCTGCCGCGCAACTGGTGCTCGCCCTGGCTGGCGTGGTGACGATCCTCGGCTCGCTGGGCTGGCTCTTCAACTTCCTGCGCCAAAAGCTCGCCGCCGAGGCCGTGGGCGATGTGGTGCTGCAACTGCGCGAGGACGCCTTCAATGCGGTGATGCAGCGCGACCTGTCGTTCTACGACCAGTTTCCCTCGGGCACGATTGTCAGCCGCGTCACCTCGGACACCCAGGATTTCTCGAATATCGTCACGCTGACGATGGAGCTGATCGGCCAGGCGCTGCTGGTGCTGCTGATCTCGGTGGCGCTTGTGGTGGTGCAGCCAACCTTGGGCCTGCTGACCATCATGACGGCGCCGATAGTGGTGCTGGTGGCCTTCGCCTTCCGCCGGATTGCCCGCTGGTCGTCGCAGCAGGCGCGGCGGGCGGTGGCAAAGGTGAATAGCACCATCCAAGAGACGGTCAGCGGCATCGCCGTGGCGAAGAGTTTTCGCCAGGAGGCGGCGGTCTACGAGGCGTTTACCGCGACCAACGAACTGGCTTACCGCGTGAGCGTGCGGCGCGGCTTGGTCTTCGACACGATCTTTCCGCTCCTCGACATGATCGCCGGGATCGCCATGGCGGCGGTGGTCTACTTTGGCGGGGCGCGGGTGATCGATGGCACGCTCTCGGCGGGCGAGTGGTATCTGTTCGTGCAGGGGCTGATGCTCTTCTACTTCCCGCTGACCAGCATCGCCTCGTTCTGGAGTCAGTTCCAGCAGGGTTTGGCCTCAAGCGAGCGCGTTTTCGCTCTGATTGACGCTGAGCCACGGGTGGTGCAGCGGGCGCACGAAGCCGTGCCGCAACTGCGCGGCGCGCTTACGTTCGAGGGGCTGGATTTCACCTATCGGCCTGAGGCCGACGGCGCACCCGCGACGGCGGCGAGTTGGGTGCTGCGCGGCTTCAACTTGAATGTGCCAGCGGGGCAACGCCTGGCGGTGGTCGGTCACACTGGCGCGGGCAAGTCGAGCCTCGCACGGCTGATTACGCGCTTCTACGAGTTTCAGGGCGGGCGGCTGTTGGTTGACGGGCGTGATCTGCGCGACCTCGACCTGGGCCAGTACCGGCGCCAGATCGGCATGGTGCCGCAGGTGCCGTTTCTTTTCACCGGCACGGTCGCCGACAACATTCGCTACGGGCGTCCCGAGGCCAGCGACGAGGCGGTCACGGCGGCGGCGGCGCGTATCGGCGGCGGCGAGTGGGTCGCTGATCTGCCCCAGAGTTTGCAGAGCGAAGTGGGCGAGCGCGGCGTCCGTCTGTCGCTCGGCCAGCGCCAGTTGGTCGCCCTGGCCCGCGTGATGCTCCAAGACCCGCGCATCTTCATTCTCGACGAGGCGACCGCAAGCGTTGACCCGTTCACCGAGGAGCAGATTCAGACCGGCCTTGACGCGGTGATGGCGGGCCGCACGAGCATCGTGATCGCCCATCGGCTCTCGACGGTGCGTTCGGCGGACCGCATCATCGTGATGCGCCAGGGCCAGATTATCGAGGAGGGCAGCCACGAGACGCTGCTCGCCCAGGGCGGGCACTACGCCGAGCTGTACACGACCTATTTTCGCCATCAGTCGCTTGAGTATATTGAGTCGGTGGGCACCTTTGGTGAGTAGGCCACGTTGGCGACGATGCGCCGCAGGTTTTTACCACGAAGTTCACGAAGCGCACGAAGGCCGAACCGCTGCTAGTTGCGCTTCACAGCAGTAAAGATTGAGCGTACTAGCAGTCTGGCAACGAAGTCTTCTGGTATGGATGCTGGCTTCGACTTTCTGGAAGTTCCTGTAGGATTGCGCGGTGATCCTCGTCAGGCACGGAGCGCAGCAGCACGCAGTTCGGCCTTCGTGACCTTCGTGCGCTTCGTGGTAAAAAAACCTGCCGCGCATTTCCGCCGACGTGTACTAGCGCATAAGGAACGTTTCTATGCCCGCGCCACTGATTGGCCTTACCGCCCACGCGCCGAGTGCGCCCGACCGTGACAGCCTGGATGCCCTGCTCGCCATGATTGTCGCCGGGGTTGAGCGTGCCGGTGGCCTGCCGGTGCTGATCCCGCCCGACCTTGGCGCGACGACGGCCCTGGCGCTGCTTGCACGCCTCGACGGCCTGCTGCTCTCGGGCGGGGGTGACATTGACCCGGCGAACTACGGCGCAGACGAACACCCGACGCTTGGCGGCGTCAATCCGGCGCGTGATCAGCTTGAGCTGGCCTTGGCGCGGCAGGCCATCGCGGCGGCGCAGCCCTTCTTCGGCATTTGCCGGGGCGCGCAGTTGCTGAATGTCGCCCTGGGCGGCACGCTCTACCGCGATATGGGCGAACACGCAGCCGCGCAGCGCCACAGTTTCTACCCAGATCACCCCTACGACCTGCGCCCGCACACGGTTGAGGTCGTCGCGGGGTCACTGTTGGCGCAAACGGTGGGCATGTCGGCCCTGACGGTGAATAGTTTGCACCATCAGGCGTGCCGTGATGTGGCTCCCGGTCTACTAGTGACCGCCCGCGCCGCTGATGGGGTTGTCGAGGCGCTTGAGGTGGCCGGTCACCCCTTCGCGCTTGCCGTGCAGTGGCACCCCGAGGCGCTGCCCAACGCCCCTGAGATGCAGCGCCTCTTCGCGGCGTTTGTCGCGGCG
>CAIWXH010000777.1 GCA_903916565.1 uncultured Oscillochloris sp.
CGACCGGAGGGACGTAGCGGTCGCAACGAATCTGCAAGGACGGGGCCACGGTTCTCGGTGCGGGTGCCGGTGGTCGCGTGGCATGGCGCTTCCTGGTGGCGACCGCTGGCGATGGGCATACCCCCCGGACATGCACACGCGCCGCAGGTCGAGTGACCTGCGGCGCGTGGCCGCTGCCGATGCGGCTGCGGGTTTCACGCGGCGGGTTCTTCCTTCGCGCCGGGGTGGCCGCCGGGGTCGCCGAGTGCCCAGACGAGCGCGGCCTGGTCGTACTGCGGCAAGCGGGCGGTCAGCGCGGCTAAGAGCTCCTCGCCCATCAGCGGGGCCGGGGAATCCAGCAGCGTCCCGAGCAGCCGCAGCAGGCGCGGACTGGCGATTCTCAGCTCATCAGCCAGTGCCGACTCGGCGGCATCCAAAGCGGCGAAGGGCGGTGCGACGATGGGTTCGTCGGCGGCGAGAGATTCAACGTCGATCTGGTTTGCCTCGGCGACCGACCGAATTTCCAGTAACAGCGTGCGACGCCGAACCTCGGGCATGTGCGGTGTGCCCAGGACGGCGAGGTGGAGCTTCACGCGGAGCCGCGCAGAATCAGACGGATCCTTTTGCGCTTCGAGCAGGCTGTGGCAACTCATGCAGTAATTATCAAGAAATACCAGTGAGTCGCCACAGTGGCTGCATGCCGCTGGGGCCGGGGCGTGGGCGGGTGGCGGCAGCGGTGCTGGTTCCGCCGCCGGTGGCACGGTGTCGCCAGTGTTCATGCGCTCCGTCAACCTTGCAATTTGCAAGGTTGATTCTAGTTCGGCCCGAACCGGGGCCGCTGGCATCGCCCGAGTCTTGCCGTCGGCACCCATGCGCTCCGTCAACCTTGCAATTTGCAAGGTTGATTCTCGTTCGGCCCGAACCGTGCGAACGGTGCTGTTTGAACACCCCACCCGACGGCTGATTTCAATGTCAGACCACTTGACCCAATCCTCGTCGCGCAACAGCAACTCGATGGCCCGCCGTATATCCTGGCGATTGCGCCGCAGCCCGTGCTGCGCGTTCGCGCCGACGGCGCACAGCACCGCATCGCGTCGTGTCCCGGCGCGCACCTCGCATGGCACGGTCAGCAGCGCGGCGCGCTGGGCCGCCTCAACCCGGTGGAAGCCGTCGGCGAGCCAGAACGCGCCGGATTCGGCGAAGACGATGAGTCGGTTGCCGTTGTGCCAGTGCCAATGTCCATCACGCATGGCGGCGGCGTATTCCTCGACCACCTCTTCGGTGTTCCCCACACGGGCCTGCGTGCCGCCGTCGCGGCGGATGGCGGCGGGCGCGAGGTGGATCGTTTCGTCGGCGGGCGCGTCCTGCTGGGCCGGGACGCGCATGGGCGTGGCGGTCATGGTTCGATGCCTTTCGTGGTCGCCTGCGAGGCGCGACCCGTAGCGGTGTCCACGGTGCGGCGAAGGTGCCGCCCATCGGCGTGTCTAGCGAGAAACGGGCCGCGGATCAGCCCCCGCGCTCGATGGCGCTGCGGCGGGGTTCCTCGTGCGGCGTGGGGCACGGGCCAGCATCCGTGAACGCCTGCGATCCATGTGGCACCAGATCCGCAGGCGCAGCAGACTCATGCGCGGATGCACCGCAGCCGGTGGCCTCGACCATCCGGCGGGCAAGCAGCCAACCGCACCGCTCGCCCGTGCCCACGCGCACAAACGACGGCAGGCTGTCGAGGCTCACCCCATGCGACTCCGCGAGGGTGAGGCAGTCGGCCCACACAACGGGCAGGGTCGCCAGCACCGCCGCGATCCGCTCGTCCGTCGCCAGCGGCCCGGACACGGGGCGCAGCGGCGGCCCGAGATCAAACACAACAACGGGCACGAGCAAAAACCCGCTCAATCCATGCTGCTGCTCATGTGCAGGCACAAGCCCCACAGAGGCTGTGCGTACCGCGCTCTGCGGGGACACCGAACCAGCCGCAGGGGGGGCGGGGGGCGGGGGTGTTTCCCCCATGCAACCGCGATGGCGCTCTAATGCCTCAAACGGGGCATAATTTCCTTTAGCATTATTTTCCTTTAGCTCGGTGTCATAGGCAGACGCACACACGGTCTCTACCGCATCAGGACGCCCTACACAATTATTTTCCTTTAGCTCAGGAACGGGGGCGTGGCCTGCTGCATTATTTTCCTTTAGCTCTGTAGGGCGAGTCACGTTGTTTACCGCATCAGGACGCCCTACACAATTATTTTCCTTTAGCTTCGGAGCGACGAGAACGCGCAGGGTTTCTGAACGCCTACAGCGTTTCGTGACCAACCCGTAGTCGGTACGCAGCGCGGTGAGGTAGTTCCCTACGCTCCGAACCGTAGTCGTGAGGGCATCGGCAAGGGTGGCGCGGGTGAACACCGTACCTTCCGGTAGCAGTTCGGCGCATCGCTCCAGCCCGTGCAGCAGGGCACCTACGGGCCGTCCCGGCCCCTTCGTGCGCGCTGGGGGCAGATGGGCGGGCGCGGGGCTAGGCGTGCCGGGGAGATGCGTGGTAGGCGCAGGGGCATAGTGTTCAGGTCGGTAGCGGTCAAGCTCGTACTCGATCTGCCAGCGGTACTTGGTCGGGGTCACATCAGGGCGCAGCTGCGAACGGAGGAACAAGGCAATGCTGCGGATCTCTGTTTCGGGCAAGGCTCCGACACCTGGATCGGCACCCTTGCGGTGCGTGCGTATCAACCCATAGACCAGGGCGGCAAGCTGCGCGCTGTCGCTGTCATCGGGTACACCGTCACGTGGGACGGTCACCCGTTCGCCACGGGCAATGGCGTGCAGATGGTCACTGGCAGCGATGATCACCTGGAGCCGCTTCGATGCCCACAGCAGCGCCCCGTGCGCCTCTGAGCAGCCATCGTACCGCGTCATGTCTCCCGCGATGCTGGTGCGATCCTCCGACTGCACCCGACCGGCGGCGAGGGCCACGGGCGGCGCCGCGTTCCGGGCCAGGGAGAGCAGAGTCCGTAGACCCGCCGCTCGTTCCGTGGGATCGTCAAGCGTGAACCGACGACCGTCTTGCAGCACCAGCACGCCCCGCGTGCCTTTGATGCGATGCAGGCCGAAGGGCAGCCGGATGTTGTTTCCGCTTGGATAGAGTTCACCGGCCCCGGCGGGTAGCACGGCGCGGAGTTGGGCCGCGATGTCGGCAGCGGGCGCGGGCTTCGCGTAAAACGCCCAGACGTGGGCACGACCGCCCAGGATGATCGCGGCGGCGCTCAATCCGACTGCCTTCGCGTGGTCAAGGGCCAGCAGCCCGAGGATTTCCCCCTGGCCGTCGTCCCCATCGTAGTCACGGCAGCCCGCACGGGCCATGCGGTCGTTGTCGAGCAGGGTTGCGGCCCAGGTGCGACGCCCGTGCAGATGATCGGTCAAATCATCCTGGTTCAGGATGTGACGGGCCGGAGCATCGGTGTACTTGCGGGTAGCCCCCGGCCCGTTCATCAGCGCGCTACGGCGCGGCCTGCTGGGAGGCAACACGAGGACGGAGAGTGCAGATGCGAGGTCGGCGGTACTCATTAGTGCGCCTCTGCTGACAAGTTGCATCCCTTACCATTGGCGTGCTACAATCGAGATGCCCTCCGGGAGATGCGAAAGCCCTCTTGGGTTGAGGCAGTCCACTTTCCTTGGCTTTGCAGGCGTGGGGAAAGCAGCGACGAAAAATTTGGACTAGTCCAGCGGCGAGACCCCGAGTCGAAGCGGGGTCTCGTCGTGTGTTGACCCAACTATACACGCACATGGCCCCTGCGATCAAGCGGGAAAAGAACTCCACCTCGGCCTCTCGGTAGCGATCCCGCGCGCTGCGGAGCCGCCGTGCGGGCACCGTCTCGTGTCGCGCAGCGCGGAGGAACCCGTCGACCGAGTCAACGGATGCAGGGCACGGGCATCGAGCGACGGCGCGATGGCCGTGCGGAGCCGCAGGTGCGGGGCGAGAATTTGGGCGCGTTCGGCGAAGTTGATCAGGCGCATGCTGGCTCTCGTTCTTATCCGATAGACTATACGGCACCATAGGGCGTGCTTTGGGTATCATATCCGATACGGATAGGGGCGGTCAAGAGGCAAACGGATAAGATAATGGGGATTATCCGATAGGAAGAGGAGGATGGTGAGCGGTGCGCCTACTTTTCCCGGGGGCTAGCGGGGAGGTACACATGTTATGAGCGCGGTTTCGCAACGACCAGAAGGGAGTCGTGCCACGTTATCAAACCGAAAGATCTGAATTGAGTACCTGCCGCGATTGAGGTTTTGATATACCCTAGCGATGGTGGATACTCAGTTCAGATCTGCAACCGCATTGCGATGGCGCGAGACCCTGGCTGTACACATGGCGTTGTCGTCGGTACGATCTTCCGTGACGCCATGCATATCGCCGAGGTACATGGCAGACAACGCCAGGTCGCCCTCGTGGCGACGGGTGGTGCGTGGTGACAGGCGGCTCCAGTTCTCACGGAAGAGGTGGTGGGCGGCGACCTCGTCGGCGGCCTGAGCCGCCGACGCGTGGATGTCCGTCTCTAGCTGGGTCAACTCGTGCCGACCGCCGAGGGCGGCGCGCACGAGCTGGCCCAGATGGAGGCAGGCTGCTCGGCTAAGTGTTTACAGGCACGGCGATGGTGACGAGGCGGTGGCTCATATCGGTCACCTCACCATCGACAATCACTTGGTCACCGATGCACGAGATCAGGGTTAATCGCTCACGTCCTTGAGGTAGGATATACTCTACCTGGTTGGGCTGAACCCAGATTTGTTGGGTTACTAGGTACGTAACGGCGTCGCCGCCTCGATTGTAGATGATGATCTTGGCACCAAGATGCAGGTTTTTGACCTTTGCGAAGGGGGCAGGGATCTGTGGCTCGTCGGAGAAACGCAGCACGTGTCCCCATAGCACTACATTTTCGCCCTCACCTGGTGCGGCGCTCAGGCTATACCAGCCTACGTCGTGCTTCGGCACCACCGGCATACCCGCCGAGTTAAGCCCTGCGGGGCTGATTGCTTCGTCCAGATTAAGGCTGGGGAAGACAATTCGCACAGGATGGGTCAGGCTCGTCTGCGGTGGTACCACTGCCTGTGGGCTAAGCTCGGTGCCTAGTAACCCAAACAGAATGCGGGATCGCTCCGGCTGATCGGGATGAATCTCCATCCGTGCCCGCTCGAACCATTGGACGATGTAGCTGTGACCGTCGCGCAGTACTTCGGGCTGCTCATCGGTGAGGGGCTGGCCGAAGAGGGCTAGATGCTCTGGGTCGCTTGTGCCTCGGCGTCCGTCACGCTCGACCCCGGCGGACTTCCAGGCTTGCAGTAGCGCACCGCAGACTTGGTGGCTTGTCTCTGGGAATAGGCGGCATCCCGGTGCTGGTGTGGCATCCGTGATTTGGCTCGTACCTCGCCCTTGGCGGGCAAGGTGTTCTACGCCCAGACGCCCCAACTGCACACGGTAGGGTGGGGCCAGCTCCGGATGTAGTTCGAGCCGGTGACGCTCAAACCACTGCACGTCAATCTGCGTGCCCTCAATTTCCTCGCGTTGGAGGGCGGTGATTGGGTAACCGAATACGGCTAGCCCGCCGTTTTGTGCCCAGAATGTCGCGATCTCTCCGCTGAGGCAGTAACCTGTGGCGCTAAAACAACGTTCTTTCGGTGCGGCCAGTGCAGGTGTGACACCACTGTTGACTAGGATCATCAGCAGGGCGATGGTGACGGTGTGCCAGAGCGCTAGGTGGCACCTTCTTGCCCGGTGCTTGCCTAGCTTGATAGTGTCAAGTGGATCCAGGACGTGATGGTTTCGTAGTGGCATACCGTCGCTCGCCCGATCTTCTACTAAAGTTGCTGCGGCTCCCACGGTTAAGTTTAGCTCACAGTTCCACATCAAGCCGTAACATTGGGCTAGGAACGGCGATATTCTACCATCATGTCCAATACACCGTATAATGATTTTTGGTTCGCGCTCGGATCTAAGCTCAGGGCATTCGGCCCTAGCCCAGCATGAATAGAGTTGGGCGGTCGCTCATTTAGTGCTTGATCACGCGGGCGAGTCTCGCGGTCGTCGTTTCGGTGCAGTCGAGATCGTTGGTACGATGTCGAGCTGGCGGAGTGTATCCAGAACCTCTATGCGTCGCTTGTCTCGTGTCATTACGCAAGTTCAGAACAATCATACTGCCTACTGGCTTGCGGCTAGCGCTGTTATGGTCGTGGCTGCCCTTGCCTACACGCGGACGCTTGCACCGGGGGTCACCTGGGCCAACAGCGGCCTCGATAGCGGTGATTTGCTTACTGCCGTCGTGACCGGCGGTGTGCCGCATCCGTCCGGCTATCCGACCTACCTCTTGCTGGCGGAGTTGTTTCTTCTGCTGCCGATCCCTGATCATGCTGTCGCGGTGACGCTGCTTTCATCTGTGGCGGCCACGTTAACCGCCCTGACCGTTTACGATATGATCTGGAGTTGGGGGGCGCCCGCCCCGCAGCGCCTAGTGGCGGCATTCTTGGCCGCCCTTGCCTTTGCTCTTTCGCCCCTCTTCTGGTCCCAGGCGGTGATCGCTGAGGTCTATTGCCTCAATACCCTCTTTGCCGCTTTGTTGCTGCGGGCCACCCTCGCCAGGACACGAGGTACGCTTGTCAGTCCAGTCCGAGTTGCGCTAACCTCGACCATCGCCGGGATTGCGCTTGGCAACCACCTGACCATCGTGCCCATAGCTCTTGCCTGGCTCTTTGCGGCGAGCTATGCAGATGGCATGTTCCGTCTACGCCTGCTCGCCCGCCAGATTGTCTGGGCCAACGTTGGCACCCTCGTCTATCTGACCCTGCCGCTGCGCGCTGCGGCAGCCCCAGCCGTCAGTTGGGGGGGGGCTGCCCAATGGGATGGCTTTTGGTGGCTGGTCACAGGACGGCTCTATGCGGGGCTTGCTTTTGGCCTTTCAGCCGGTGATCTGCCTGGGCGCATCACTGGGGTCGCCGCGCTGCTTGTTGCTCAGTTCGGCTGGGTCGGTCTCGTCCTCGGCTGCTACGGGCTTATGTTCTGCTGTGCCCGCTCTCGTGGTGCCTTCTGGATGACGGTGGTTCCGGCCGCCTGTGCAGTTGTCTTTGCCGTCGGCTACAACTCTGCTGACTCGCAAGTTTATGTCCTGCCAACGATCCTGGTTTTTGCGCTTTGGATCGGGTTCGGCATAGCCGACTTGCTTGGTCAGGCGGTCTTCACCAGTCCCCGTCGCGGCGGCTTGGCGGTCGCGGCCCTCGCCGTGGGCCTTCTCTGGCATGTGCCTTTCACCGCCCGTATCGTAGATGCCAGCCAGGATCGTCGTGCGATTACCTATGCTCGCGCCGTAATGGATGCGACACCTCGCGAGGCGCTGATTGTTACGAGCGCCGATCGTGATACATTTCCGTTGTGGTATTATCACTTTGCTCTGGGCGAGCGGCCCGATCTAACCATAGTTGTCGCCCCGCTCCTTGGTTTCGCATGGTATCGGGGCAACCTTCAGGCCGCCTATCCTACGCTTCATATCCCTACAAGTGCCCCCGTAGGATGGGAGACTGCTCTGCTTGCGGGGCGTTCAGCTAGTCTTCCCCTCTGCCGTACGATCCTTGATCCGACCCCGCATCTCACCTGCGTGGGTGGTCTGGAGTCCAAACCTTAGACAAGGTTCTAGGATACGTTGCCGTTTGGGCACGCACAGAGCTTGCTGATGCGTTCGGCCTGAAACCTGAAACCCGACATATGAAACCTTGTCTTTGCGCTCTATGGTTTCTCGAACGTCAGTTCAAGTGACTCGTCGGTTGTCAAAGGCAACTCGAAGGTGAAAACTTGTCCGCCTTTGGGCTTTGTTGGCTGCGATGACGAGACCAGCACTGTATCCGGTGGCAGGAGTATTTGGACGGCTGCCTGCTGGCGTAGACCGGGTTGGCGCTGAATCAACAGACTGTAGTGCCACAGGTTGCCTTCGTGGCTAACGATTGATGGTGGAAGATTGTAGTGGAAGGTGAGTTCATGTTTGGCCTGGCGGGGTACCACAACAAGGGCACCGAAGACGGATGTTGCGGCCTCTCCTGGCTCTATATAGACGCGCCCATGATCTCCGTTGCCGTTCAGCATCCAGCTATCAGGAACCGTTGGCACGCTGTACGTGGTCATCGTTGCCACACCCGGCACATAGACGCGCACGTAGCTCCAGTAGCAGCCCGTCATCAAATCTTCGTAGTGCAGCCCCACATGCGCCAAGGGTTGGCACCCCTCCGCACCGACGCTGTTATTGCTGTGTGTGATCGTCACGGCACCACGCGGTGCTGCCAGGTCGCTCAGGTCTACGGCGTAGCTCAGGTGCTGTTCGATGTTTGGGCCGACCTTGTTGTAGCCAACGTTGGCGCTCGCCACCCGCAAGAAATCGCCCTCGCCCGTTCGCACTGCGCCATCCCACCCTTGGCGGGCCAACAGATCTGTAGCGGGACTTTCGGGCAGGTAGAGGGCCAGTTCGTGCTCGGCAAGGGCCAGTTGCAGCGCCCGTCCTACCGTGGTCAAGTTCAGATCTGGCTGCTTCTGCAGGCGTTTCAGCAAGGCTTCGGCCAGCCTGTTCAGGCTCTCTTTGCGTTCCGTACCGCGCCCCTGGGTGCTGGCCTCGCTCCAGACGGTGCGGATGTAGGTCGTGAGGTTCTGGGCGCTGATTGGTTCGCTGGTGGCTTCCACTGCCACGGGGCCGATGGCTGCCAGCAACAGGCGGATCGTCTCGGGCGTGAAGGCAATGACGCCGTCGGGCGTGGTGCCTTTACCGCGTCGGTACAGGTCGAGCATGGCCCTGGCCGCTGTCGGGAAGTCGGGCGACCAGTTGGCATCGCGGAAAACCCAGAGGCCCGGTGCCATCGCGGGGGTGACCATGTAGCGTCGCATTGGTTCGGGTGCCAGGGGGTAAGCGCTTGCGGCGAGGTTGTCCACCAAGGTCGAGTCCGCTATGTCAAGGCTTACAATCCTGCCGCCCTTGATGACCAGCAGGCCCGCCGCACTCATGAATCCCCCTGTCGGGCGAAGTTCATCTGGGTTCTGGGCGATGATAAGATAGCTGTGTTGACCGTCGGCACCAAGCAGTTCTGGCAGGGCCAGTGCCAGGTCGATCCCATCGCGGGCCAACGGCAGCAGTTTGTTCACCTGGGCCACACGTGTGCCGACACGCGGCGAGAGGGTCACGGGATTGATTTGCCCCAGCAGGAGACTGGCCCGGTCAAGCTCTTCGCGTGCTGCGATCAGGCGGGCGCGCGCGACGGCCAAACGGCTCACGGCGGCCTCCGGCGCAGTGATGCCCGGATCGGGCGGGGCTGCCAGCGCTGTCAGCGTGGCACAAGCGTCTTCGCTGGCGCTGCCAAGCGAGGCGGCTGCCGCGAGCAGCGTCTCGCTCGCAACAATGTCGCTGCTCGCGGTGTGGGGCACTAGACGTTCGATGATCGGCAGGGCCGGGCCGGCGGTTTGGCGCAAATCTTCAGCGGCTGTTGTTGTTAAGGCGATGTGTGGGCAGATCTCTGCCCAGCGCCGCACATCTAGGTTGCCAGTGGCGGTATCGAGTTCGTTCAGACGTACGATAAGGTTTTGGACACGGTTGGCGATCTGCCAACCCCACACTCCAACGGTGAGTACGGCCAGTACGATACTGATCAGGGCCACCATCGTTAGTCCGCGCGAACGTTGTCTTTTCATCGAGGGTTGACTGTAGCACGGGATCGTCAGCGCTGTCAAAGGGAGGCGACACCTCAAGTAAAGGATCGATTGGTTATGCACTACGAGCGTATTTCAACCCCAGTTCGCCTGGTGATGACATTTGTCGGTTGTCTGCTCATCCTCTCCCTTAGTCTGTTTGGGTCTGGTTGGCCGACACCTTCTGAGACCGTTCATGGGCAGACCATCCCTACGGTTACATCGGAGGACGGTGGTGGCGGTGGCGGTGGCCAGAGTTCGACCCCAACGCCGGTGGTCGCTGTCCCCTCTGTGCTTACTCAGACTCCATCGCCCGTCCCGGTACCCAAGCCTGGCGAGATTTCGGTCAAACCTGGCGAGAGCAGTAGCGGCGAGTCAGCGAATCGCCGCTGCGGTATTGTTGTCACTTCAGGCGATATAAGCGAGCCTGGAACCATCCTGCTGACTGAGGTGCCCGTTGATTCGCTGCCCAAACGGGATAAGCGTTACACCTATCTGCGCGCTTGCGACGTACAGTTCCGTGACTTGGCTGGCACGATTATAGCGACGGGCAGTGACACTGAGCTACCGAGATCGCATAGCAAAGCGCTAAAAACGCGAGTAACACGGTTCAATACTTCCGCTCCCCGCTATAGTACCCCGTATGTCTTCGCTAACCCGCTGAGTGTCTGCTTCCCGTATACTGACGCGGATCTCGTCCGTGCTCAGAATAAGGTCGCGCTGCTGACGACCTTAGCCTACAATGCGGCTAAGGAGCAGTGGTTCGTACTGCCGGTGGTCTTGGACGAGGTGGCGCGGCAGATCTGCGGCCAGATGCCGCAGACCGGGATCGTCGCGCTGGCAGTGAAGAGCGCTCAGGCTGCGGCGCTGCCCAACACAAGTGGTAATCTGCCCGAGGTGACACCAGCCGTAGGTGGCGCATCAGCCGCCCCCGCTCCTACGGTGGTGCCTGACCCTGCCGCTGGCAATCCGGTGTCGGCGCAGTCGGTCGCTCCGGCTGCTCCCACGCTGGAGTTTGCCTCTGCCGCTGGCAATGCGGCACCGGCGCGGTCGGTCGCCGCACCTGCCCCCGAGACTGCCTCGGACGTATCGACCTCAATGTTGGTGATTGGGTTGCTGGTTGCCGCGCTTGTCGCGGTGGCAATCTTGGTCTTGAGTCGCGGCTTTCTGGCGCGTAGCACTGAAGAGTAGCGCCCGACACACGCGACAGGTGGAGCTATGCCGAAACGAGTACAAAGTTCAATAGTCCTGCTGCTGATGGCGCTGGCGTTGGCGCTGGCACTGGGCGGCTGTACATCTGTCCCAGCGCCGACCCCAGTGTCCAGTGTGCCCACGGTTCCCGTGGGCACGCCAACCCCTGCGGTTGCTCCGGTGACCTACACGGTTCAGCGCGGTGAGGTTCGTGAAGCGTTGCAGTTGAAGGGCCGGGTGGCGGCCGCGCTCGATCAAGATGTGTTTGCGGCGGCGGCGGGCTATTTACGTACCCTCCATGTTAAGCGCAGTGACCATGTGACCAGCGGCCAGTTGCTGGCTGAGATCGATAGCGGCACCGTGTCCAAGCAGCTCGAACAGGCTCAGATTGACCTGCGGGCACTTGAACGCGCCACCCTTAGCACCCAGCGCCAGCGCTCGCTCGCGGTCGAGGCGGCGCGGTTTCAGCTCCAGAATGCTGAGGATAACTTGACTCGGCTGAAGATGCCGCCATCGCCCGAAAAGCTGGCCGTCGCACAGGCCAAGGTCGATAAGGCGCGCAGTATGAGCGAGAGCAGCAGCAATGCGCTGTCTGCGGCCAAGACAAACGCCCAGTTTGCCGTTGAACGGGCTGCGAATGGGCTGCGTAGTACCCAAGACGCCTATAGTCAGATCGTCTGGGCTAACGGCAATCGCCCCCTTGAGGAACTGGACGTTCCAGCGCGGACACGCCAAGAGGCGGCTCGTCGCGCTGTGGATGACGCTCAGCGTGCGATGGAGAGCGCACAGATCACGTATGATCTGGCCGTGACGAACGAGCGTAGCGCGATTGAGTTGAGCCAGCGCGAGGTTCAACTGGCGCAGCAGGAATATGACCTGCTGCTTGCCCCAGTCAACTCATTTGACTTACGCACCGCCGAGCGGGCGGTCTCGACGGCGCGCATCAACCTACAGACGGTGATGGCTGGTCTTGATGACCCAACCGCACGCTCGCGCACCGAGCAACTCAAAGCGGCGATCACCGAACTTCAGGCAGAGGTGGACAAGGCGAAGGTCTATGCGCCGTTCGATGGGGTTGTGGCCGGGATCGGGGTTCAGGTCGGCGATAAGGTGGCCGCCTATGATGCTCTGATGAATGTGATCGACCCCACGCGGCTGGTGATCGTGGTCGCTGATATTGGTGCCCAGGATCTGGCCCGGATTGCGCCAAGTCAGCCGGTGATGATCACTTTGGGCCAAGCCCCCGACGCGACGCTTCTTGGTCGGGTCGAGCGCATACCATCAACGCAGGGTTCGCCTAGCTCGATGGTGCGGAATGACCCCTTACTGCGGATTTCGTTTGACCCTGCGGGGCGTACGCTTAATATTGGGGATGTCGCTGACCTCACGATTGTCTTTCGGAACGAGCCAAACGCGCTCTGGATCCCGCCTGCTGCCCTGTTTACGTTTGACCAGCGCACCTTCGTGGTGCTTCAGGATGGCGCACAACAGCGGCATGTCGATGTCACCGTCGGCATTCGCTCCGCCGAGCGCGTCCAGATTCTCTCTGGTATCCAGGCGGGCGATATTGTGGTCGGGGCAACGGATCTGCCAACGCCGTCCCCATGATCGCGGACGCCTGAGCGTCGCCCTGTACTTTGAGGAAGAACCCTGCGATGAGCGCACATTGGTACGCACTTCATATCAAGACCTTGAAAGAGGGTCTGGCTGCACAGCAGCTTGAGGCGCGTGCGATCTCCGTCTTCTACCCGCATCTGCACGTGACGCCAGTGAACCCCGCTCTCGAACGGTGCGGCCCTTCTTTCCTGGCTATATCTTCGTGCGGGCTGACCTTATGCAACTCGGCGTCTCAATGTTCCAGTACCGCCCCTACGCCATTGGCCTCGTGTGTTTTGGCGACGAGCCGACGGTCGTCGAGGTCGATCTGCTGGAAGCGCTTGCGGCACGAATTGAGCCGCTTAATGCTGCCTGGGGCGATGTCTTTCTGACCCTACAACGTGGTGACGCCGGGATCATCACGCATGGACCTTTCGCCGACTATGAGGCGGTTTTTGATGGGCACCTGCGCGACAGCGAGCAGGTGCATGTGTTTCTCGATCTGCTGGGCCGTCGTCAGGTAACCCTCAATCTTGCGGTGAACCAGATCCGACTGAAATGATGGTTTGCAATGGAGTTTCTCGCCTACTGGAATATCGTTCGCAAGCGCTTGTTGCTTGTGCTTGCTCTCGGTGTGATCGCCGCGCTTGGGGCGACCTTTGTCATGTCGCGTCAGGTGCCGCAGTATCGCACCACGACGACGCTCTTCCTGAATCCGGCGGCGATGAACCCACTGCTGCCATACCAGGCCACCAATACGGTGTTTCAAATGGCGAATACCTACATCGAGCTGATGCGTACAAACTCGTTCGCCAGTATGGTGGCAAAACAGTCTGGCTTGGCCCTCACCCCGCAAGAGGTGATCGCCGCTATCTCGACCCAGTATGTGGTCGATACGCAGTTCTTCCGCATTACGGTCACCCACACGGATCCGAATGCGGCCCAGGTGATTGCCAATACGGCCGCCCAGACCCTGATTGCGGAGAACATCGCTCGGCGTCAGGCCGTGCAGGATCAGATTGGACAGGATCCTGAGCGCCAGCAACTGAGTGAGCTACGCGACTCGTTACGCGCCGAGCTGGATCTCTACAATCAGCGTATTCAGAGTACGCGCGACCAAATTGCTGCGCTGGAGTCGCGTGCGCCATCAGCGAGTAACGACCAGCGCCTGGGTGAACTGCGTAACGAGTTGGTGCAGGCGCTTAATTCGCGCTCGTCGTCACTGAACAGCCTGGCCCAGGTGCAGTCATCCATTACTGCCGCAGGGGTTAGTACGACCGGGGTGACCGCTGACACGGCGATGGTCGTCGATCCGGCTCCTTTCCCGCCTGAGCCGCTGCCTCAGAATACCATACGCACCATTTTGATCTTCTTCGTCCTTGGGCTCGGTGCCGGTGCGGCTCTCGCCATCGGTCTCGAATATATCGATTACACGGTGAAAACGCCTACTGCGCTGGAGCAGGTGTATGGTGCGGCGGCCCTTGGTGTGATCGGCCTGGTTAATGGCTCCCGTAAGCCAGACGATACGGGCAATCCAAACTACCGGCTGACCGCCAGCGATTCGCGCAGCCCCGCCGCAGAGTCAATCCGCTCGCTACGTACGAGTGTGCAGGTGTCCAATCTGATCCGCCCGCTACGCAGCTTGCTGGTGACCAGCGCGGGGACAGGCGAAGGCAAATCCTTTGTGGCCTCCAATCTGGCGGTGAGCATTGCACAGTACGGTCAGACAGTTATTCTGGTCGATCTCGATTTACGCAAGCCCATTTTGCATGGCGTTTTCGGCCTTGAGCGTGAGCCGGGGTTTACCAATCTGGTGATCGGGCACGAGGCTGAGACGCTGGCGGCGATTAGGCCACAAGTGCAAGAGCTTGCGGCGCAGCTACGGGTGTACGGCGGTGGACGGGTTGCGGTGGCCCCTAGTGGGCCAGGGGGCGGGGTACCGCTGACGATGGCGAGCGTGCAGCGGTTGTTGCGTCAGGCGGCGACCGAGGCACCCGAGTTGGCTGAGTTGGTGGCTGGCGTGCAGCAGCAGATTGAGCAGGCCGATGATATCGCGGCCTACTTGCGCCCGAGCGGCGAGCCAAATTTGATGATTCTGACCTGCGGCACCATTCCGCCGCAGCCCTCGGAGTTGTTGGGTTCGCTGCGTGCCCAGCAAATTATGGAGCGCCTAGCTAATTACGCCGATCTGGTGATCTACGATTCGCCCCCAGCGGGCGTGATCACCGATGCGGTCATCCTCGCACCGCGCGTCGATGGAGTGCTACAGGTGGTGCGGGCCGGACGGACGCGCATCGACCTGATTCGACGTTGCAAGGCGTCTTTGGAGCAGGCCGGTGGTAAGCTTTTGGGCGCGGTACTCAACCAGATTAAGCTCTCTGAGATGGGGTCGTACAGCTATTACTACTACTACGGCTACGGCGATGGCGACAAGGCCAACCGAGGCGCTCGGCGCAACGGGAAGCTTCCGCACAGCGACGCAGGGAGCCACAGCGGCACGCCGCCCCACGACGGGCCGTCCGCCGGGGGGGCATAGCGATGTGCGGCATCGCCGGGATCGTGCTGCGCCCAGGGGCCGGGCCGGTCGAGCTGCGGTCGCGTCTGGCGGCGATGGCTGCCGCGATGGCCCACCGTGGCCCCGACGACGACGGCGTTTATGTTGCGCCGGACGGGCGCTCTGGCCTCGCCAACCGGCGCCTAGCCATTCGCGACTGCTCGCCCGCTGGACATATGCCCATGGGGAGCCTCGATAGCGGCACCTGGATCAGCTACAACGGCGAGTGCTACAACGCCGATGAGCTACGGGCCGCGCTGGAGCGGGAGGGCTACCGCTTTCGTTCAGCGAGCGACACCGAGGTGCTGCTCTACGCCCATCTCGCCTGGGGCGAGGCGCTGCTCGGGCGGTTGTGCGGCATGTTCGCCTTCGCAATCCACACGGCAGGCACCGCAGGCGCCCCTGGAGGGCTGCTGCTCGCCCGTGATCGCCTTGGCGTCAAGCCGCTCTACTACGCCGATACGCCCACGGCCTTCGTGTTTGCCTCTGAGCTGAAGACGCTGCTGGCCTCAGGGCTGGTCGGGCGTACGCTCGACCCGGCGGCGCTGGCGGCCTACCTGCTGCTCGGCTCAGTTCCCAGCCCGCTGACGATCTACCGCGACATACGCAGCCTAGAGCCTGGGCACGCCTTGGCGCTGAATCTCGACAGGGCTGGCCCGCCGCGTCTGCGGTGCTACTGGAATTTGCCGCACGCGGAGCATGAGCCGCTTGACGCGGTCGCAGCCGAGGAGCGCACGCGCACCCTCCTGCGCGATGCCGTTCGCTCACATCTGGTGAGCGATGTGCCTTTGGGCGCGTTCCTCAGCGGTGGCCTCGACTCGAGCGCTGTCGTGGCCCTGATGCGCGAGGCCACTTCTGGCCCCATCCGCACCTGCTCGGTCGTGTTTGAGGAGCAGGGCTACAGCGAGGGAACCTACGCGCGGGCGATGGCCGAGGCGGTGGGCACCGAACACTACGAGCGTGTGCTGACCGGCCCTGAAGTATTAGGCGAGCTCGAGCGCATCCTCTGGGCGATGGATCAGCCGACCCACGACGGGGTGAACACCTACTTCGTCGCGCAGACGGCGCGGCAAGCCGGGCTGACGGTGGCGCTCTCGGGCCTGGGCGGCGATGAACTGTTCGGTGGCTACCCCAACACCTTCGAGGGCGTGCCGCGCACGCTGCGGGCTATGGAGTTGGCCGGGCGCGTGCCCGGTGCCGGGGCACTGGCGGGCGCGGCGGTGGCGGCGCTGCCGGTGCAGCAGCGCTGGGCCAAGGTGGCGGCGGGCGTCGGGCGGCCCACGAGCCTCGCCAGCGCCTATCTGGTGCAGCGGGGCCTTTTTGCCCCAGCGGAGGTGCGGGCGCTGCTTGGGTCTGATCTGTGGGCGGCGGCGCAGAGCTTCGACCCGGTGCGCCACATCGCCGAGCGGGCGGGCATGGGCGGTGACGAGGTGGAACCCTTCGGCTGGGTCAGTCGGGCTGAACTTGGCACCTACACACTCAACCAACTGCTCCGCGATACCGACGTGATGAGCATGGCCCACTCGCTAGAGGTGCGCGTGCCGCTGCTCGATCATCGGCTGGTCGAGGGGATGTTACGATTGCCGACCGCGCTGAAGCGGCGCAACGGCCACGGCCCCAAGCCGCTGCTGGCGCAGGCCATCGGCGATCTGCTGCCGCCCCTGGTGCGCGAGCGGCGCGACAAGCAAGGGTTCACGCTGCCCTTCAAGCACTGGCTACGCGGCCCCTTGGTGCCCCGCATTGACGAATGGGCTTCAGCCTCACAAGGGCTGCTACAGCCCAAGGCGGTTCAGGCGGCACGCCAGCGCTTCGAAGCGGGGCGACTGCATTGGTCACGTCTGTGGGCCATCGCCGCGCTACAGGGGTGGGCGGCACAGGGGATGCGATAAACACAATGATTGATGACACGACTGCTCGGGGCGTAGCCCTGCCCCCATCGGAGGACGATACGGCCCCTTGGACAATGGTGATCAAGCCTACGGGGCGCTGGTTCGACCTTCAGATGGGCGAGCTGTGGCGCTACCGCGATTTGGTGCTACTGCTGGTGCGCCGCGACTTTGTGGCCCAGTACAAGCAGACGATCCTGGGGCCACTTTGGCACCTCGTTCAGCCCGTGCTGACGACGATTGTCTTCACGGTGGTCTTTGGCCGCATCGCCAATTTGCCCACCGACAATCTGCCGCCCTTCCTCTTCTACATGGCGGGCAACGTCGTCTGGGCCTATTTCGCAGGCGTGCTGGGCGGCACCTCAACGACGTTCATCACCAATGCCAGCATCTTCGGCAAGGTCTACTTCCCGCGCCTAGCCATGCCGCTTGCACTGCTCTTCTCGCGCCTCGTCGGCTTCGGCATCCAGTTCGCCCTCTTCCTCGCCATGGCGGGCTACTTCTGGCTGACGGGCGCGCCCTTGCACCCGAACGCCTGGATCTTGCTCACCCCGCTGCTGCTGCTGCTGATGGGCGGGCTGGGCCTGGGCTGCGGCATCATCATCTCGGCGCTGACCACGCGCTACCGCGACCTCGTCGTGCTGGTGACCTTCGGCGTGCAGTTGCTAATGTACGCCACCCCGGTGGTCTACCCGCTCTCGTCCGTGCCCGCGCAATACCGGCTGCTGGTGGCCGCGAACCCAATCTCGCCCCTCATCGAGACCTTCCGCTACGCCTATCTGGGCGAAGGTACGGTCAGCGTGGGCCACCTAGCCTACAGCGCAGTCGTCACGCTGCTGCTGCTCATCTTCGGTGCTGCCCTCTTCAATCGGGTCGAGCGGACGTTTATGGATACGGTGTGAGGGGGGAAGATGCTGATGAAGAGAATTCCACTCTCGGAAGTAAAAAATGATCTCTCGAAATATCTGCACATGGCTGAAGACGAGGAGATTGTGATCACCCGCCACGGGAAGCCCGCCGGCATCTTGATCGGGTTCGAGTCAGAGGACGACTGGTTTGAGTATCGAGTTGAGCATGACCCGCGCTTCCTCGCTCGGATCGAGGCAGCCCGCACTAGCTTGCGTGCAGGGCGTGGGATACGGCTGGAAGATCTTCCCGAGGAGGAGGCCGGCAGTGACAGCACAGATGGTTGATGCAGTCTATGAGCATGGCACATTTCGCCTCATCCAGCCTTCGACCATTGCCTTCCACGAGGGTCTGCGTGTGCGCCTCATGATCGACGCTGAGCCTGCGCCTGATGCTATGCTTTCGCTTGCCGCGAGTGTCTATGATGGTCTTGCAGAGCAGGATCTGGCTGAGGTTGAGTCGCTCACGCAGCGGCGAGCGCCCTTCTTTGGCGACCGTTCATGAGCATCGCCATGCCCGGACAATCAAAAAGACCCGCTTCCCTTGCTTTTTTTTCTGATGATCTAAAGCCCGAAAGGCGGACATGGATTTCTCACAGACAAAACTCTCATTTCGGCGCTCGTTTCTGAGTTATAGTAAGGTGCAATTTATCATCGCTGCGCTTGTGCGTAACAGACCGTTCTTTTTGAAGCAACGGGCGCTCCGGCGCAAGGCATACCTCGACATTGGTTGTGGACCAAACCTCCACCATCACTTCATTAATCTGGATTACACTTGGTGCCCTGGCATCGATATTTGCTGGGATATCACAAAACCCATTCCACTACCCGATGGGGTGCTAAAAGGTGTTTATAGTGAGCACTGTCTTGAGCATGTGACGATTGAGACAGCCGAGGCGGTGCTACGCGAGTCCTGGCGTCTCCTGCGCCCTGGTGGCACGCTCAGAATCGTTATGCCAGATGGTGAACTGTACCTTACAGGCGGCTCTTGCGTACTTTTGGTGATCCAGGTTCCTCATTTCAGCGTCATATGAGTGAAGCACCGCACGACGATGAAACGAGGAATCAAATGCTTACCGATATTTTGCATGTGATCACGCAGCTTCTTCTCCCAAGCCAGACCG
>CAIWXH010000778.1 GCA_903916565.1 uncultured Oscillochloris sp.
AGGTGTAGGTGCAGGGTGCCGCGCTCAGGGTGATGGTGTCTTGGCCGAAGTTGGTAGTCTCATTGTTGGCCGTGTTGATCGCGGCAACCAGTTCAGCATTGGTACAACCGACCGCAATCGGTGCCGCGTGTGCGGGCTGAATGAGCGCGGGCTGGAACGGCAGACTAATCAGCAGCCCGACCAGGGTCGAGCTGACGACCGTGCGCCACCGCTGCGAACGGGGCCGCGTCCCGTACGCCGCCGGAGTCGCCGGGCCACAGAGGGTCTGCACCAGGCGGCGCTGACCGGCGCTGAACTGCTCCCAGGTCGTCGTGGACACTGCCTGCACGCGCTCCCAGTGCGTGTGCGGCCAGCCACAGCGGAGCCTCGGTGGATGGGGCGGGCTGGTCAACCGTGGGCGGCGGGTTCTCCGCGAGCCGTTGACTATGGGGCGAACCTTGGTGGTGTCGGTAGGACATAGTGCCTCGATGCTACGGGAAGCCCAGCGCAGGGGCTTCGTTCGGTTGGAAAGGGCAACGACGAGCTAATCGCCTACAACCAGTTCGGGATACAGGCTCTGGTAAAACCAGCGATAGTTCTTCCTAATCTCCTCGGCGATCCGCCCCGACACCTGATGGGCATTTACGGGCCGGATCTGGCTGAAGGTGGTGTGGCGGTATTTGAAGCGATAATAGCTATCGCTCTCGTGGGGTTTGACGGGGAGGTGGTGCGGGTCAAACGCGTGCGCCGGTAGCCCCGCCCAGGCGAAGATGGCGGCCATACTCGCCTGAGGTGCCTGCAACAGGTCTTCAAAACGCACATAAAAGAGGTGGTCGGTCTGCGTGGGGTCAGGAATGTCCTGGAGTTGTTCGATGGCCGCCAGGGGCGCACCAATCACGCCATTCGGCGCAAACAGCACGCGGGCACGCTCGTAGGCCGAGTGCGGGGCCATGTGATCCTGGAAGTCGAGCAGCACCGTCTTGCGATGCTGGGCCTCGATGGAGCCATAGACCGTGAGGGGGTCGCGCACGCAGACCAGCATGTTGAACTGCGGGTCAAGCAGCTTCACCGTCTCGATCTGCGCCAGCCAGCCCCGGTTCTTATCCACGACCACGGGCAGATCGGTCTCGGCGAACCAGCCCGCCAGCAGGCCACGGTAGGCATTGATCAGCCGGTTGTAGGCGAGGTCGAAATCAACATCGAGCTGGGCAAGCAAGAAGTGATTGTCACTCAGGTGGGTGCGGCACTGGTCGAGCAGCGCCGCCAGTGGCGAGCTGTGACCGATGCTGTAAATGGCGGGATGCATGCCCAGAAGCTGGCACAGCAAAGTTGATCCGGCGCGTGGCATGCCGGTGACGTAGAGGATCTGCTTCGATCCTGAAGGCAGCGCGATCATACTGCGATCACTTTGTGGGTCTCCTGCCTGTATCGTACTGCACTAGATGGTACCCGGTGCCATTATCCCAGAAAGGGCCAGAACTGTCGAATTGGTTATGCCTTGTTGTGACTGCCACTGCGACCCGCCCACGCCCGGTGGCTGAAGCCACGGGCTACGTGATGTGAATGCCGCTTGCGCGGCCTGGATAGCCTGCGAAGGCAGGCTTCGCAGATCAAGCGCCGGGGACTTCAGTCCCCCGGCGGGCGCCGTTGCGACCGCCATGCGCCTTACTTGTGACTGCCACTGCGACCCGCCCACGCCCGGTGGCTGAAGCCACGGGCTACGTGATGTGAAGGCCGCTTGCGCGGCCTGGATAGCCTGCGAAGGCAGGCTTCGCAGATCAAGCGCCGGGGACTTCAGTCCCCCGGTTGCACTGCGCCAAGTCGCTAAATCTTGACAAACTAGACATTTTCTATTAAGATTTACCAGTCAATCAGGTACCTGCAATCGTTGTGCACCGACGCACGGACACGCTCCCCAACGCAGCGTGTCCGTGGTGTGTTTACGAGGCCCGCATGCATGAAGTCCGTGGCCGCCCTGCGCGGTGGAGTGAAGAGGCGCTTCAGTCGCTTAATTCGCGCTTTCGTGGACGCCCGCCCGAGGAGTTGCTGGCCTGGGCGGCGGCGCACGTCGGCGGGCCGGTGGCCCTGACCTGCAGCTTCGGCGGCGCCGCTGGTATGGTCTTGCTCGACCTCGTCGCGCGCCACAAGTTGCCCATCACGGTGCTCTTTCTTGACACCGCGTTGCTCTTCCCTGAAACATATACGCTGGCCGAGGCGGCTGCCCGCCACTACGGGATCACCATCGCGTGGCACCAAGCCGATCTCAGCCTAGCGGCGCAGACGCTGCAGCACGGCCCCGCGCTGTACGAGCGTGACCCTGATCGCTGCTGTGCGATCCGCAAGGTCGCCCCCTTGGCCGAGGCGCTGCGCCCCTACGACGCCTGGGTCAGCGGCATTCGCCGTGAGCAGACCACCCAGCGTACCGCCACCGAACTGTTAGAATGGAGTGTCAAGCACGCCCTGCTCAAGCTTAGCCCATTGGCGACCTGGCGTGAGCGTGATGTCTGGGCCTACATCAGTGCCCACGCGGTGCCCTACAACCCGTTGCTCGACCAGGGCTACCCGAGCCTTGGCTGTGCGCCGTGTACGCGCCCGACCAGCGCCGCCGATCCGCGTGGCGGGCGCTGGAGTGGCTTCGCCAAGACCGAGTGCGGGCTGCATGTGTAGGGGTCAGGGGTCAGTACTTTTCAAATAAGCCGATCCGGCACCGACCTTTGCCCCTCACCCCCTGCCCCTCTCCCTCACGGGGAGAGGGGAGATTCCGCAGCAGGGACGCTTCCGGCTCCCCCTCTCCCGCTCAGGGAGAGGGGGCAGGGGGGTGAGGGCTGCGCGGCGGCAGTTCGTATTTGATGACACCCGACACCCGACACCCGATCCCTGACACCCGATCCCTGACACCTGAAACCCGATCCCTGACACCTGAAACCCTCGCTTAGTTGGAGTTCTTCATGCCCGCAAATTTGCTCATTCCCCCGCACGGTGGCACCCTGATCGACCGGGTGCTGCACGGCAGCGCCCGCGACGAGGCCATCGCTCGCGCCAGCCAGTCCCCCCGCCTCATCTTGAACGAGGTCGGGTTGGCCGACTTGGAATTGATCGCTACCGGCGTGTTCAGCCCGCTGACCGGCTTTCTTGGGCGCGCTGATTACGAGCGCGTGGTGCGCGAGGCGCGGCTCGCCAACGGCACCCTTTGGCCCATTCCCATCACCCTGGCGGTGAGCGAGGCCGAGGCGAGCCAGCTTCGCGACGGCGAGCCGGTCGCCCTGCACAGCGCCGACGGCACGCTCGTTGGCCTGCTGGAATTGCACGAGCGCTACACCGCCGACTTGGAGCGTGAGGCCACTGAGGTTTATCGCACCACCGACGCGGCCCACCCAGGCGTCGCCCGCCTCTACGCCCAGGGGCCGGTGCTGCTCGGCGGCGAAATTTGGCTGCTTGATGCGCCCACCAGCCCCTTTCAGTCTTTACACTTCACCCCCGTCGCCAGCCGCCGCGCCTTCGCCGCGTTGGGCTGGCGCACGGTCGTGGGCTTCCAGACGCGCAACCCCATCCACCGCGCCCACGAGTACATCCAGAAGTCGGCGCTTGAGTTGGTCGATGGACTCTTCCTGCACCCGCTGGTTGGGGCGACCAAGGATGACGACCTGCCCGCCGAGGTGCGCGTGCGCTCCTACGAGGTGCTGCTGCGAGGCTACTACCCGGCGACGCGCACGCTGCTGGCGGTCTTCCCCGCCGCGATGCGCTACGCTGGCCCGCGTGAGGCGCTGCTGCACGCGATTGCGCGCCAGAACTATGGCTGCACTCACTTCATCGTCGGGCGCGACCACGCGGGCGTCGGCAACTACTACGGCACCTATGACGCCCAGCGCATCTTCGACAATCTGCACCCCAGCGACCTGGCGATCATCCCGCTGCGCTTCGAGCACACCTTCTACTGCAAGACCTGTTCGGGCATCGCCTCGTCGCGCACCTGCCCCCACGACAGCAGCCACCACCTGACCCTCAGCGGGACGAAGGTGCGCGAGCTGCTACGCGCCGGTGAGGCACCGCCGCCCGAGTTCACTCGCCCCGAGGTTGCACAGGTGCTGATCGACGCGCTGCGAACGGCGTAGCCAGTCATTGCATCTTGCCGACGTTGGGCTTAGACTAGTACAGCTTCCTGAAAGTTCCTGTAGGGTTGTGCGGTGATTCTCGTACGGCACGGAGCGCAGCAGCAAGCGGTTCGGCCTTCGTGGCCTTCGTGCGCTTCGTGGTAAAAAACCTGCCGCGCATGTCCGCCGACGTGGACTACGACCACACCCAACGCCCGCACTGCCACGTTCTACCCGTCCAACGAGCGCTTGTTAATGGAGGAACCATGACCGTGAATGTGCGAGGAACCATCCCGCTCCGCCTAGCCGCCCTGCTGATCCCGCTGCTGCTGGTGATCAGCGCCTGCGGCCAAAGCGCCCCTGCGGCGCAGCCGCCCACCGCCGCTGCGGCCACGCCCGCGCCCGCTGCCGCGACAAACGCAACCACCGACACCGCCACGTTTGCGCCAGCCACTGTGCGCCTCGCCTACTTCCCGAACTTGACCCACGCCGTCGCGCTGGTTGGCACCGCCAATGGCCTTTTCCAGAAGGCGTTTGGCCCCAACATCACGCTCGATGTCAAGACCTTCAACGCTGGCCCAGCCCTGATCGAGGCGCTCTTCGCCGGTGAGATTGACATCGGCTACGTCGGCCCCAATCCCGCCATTAACGGTTATGTCAAGAGCAAAGGCGCGGCCCTCCGCATCATCGCCGGTGCCTCTAGCGGCGGTGCGCTCTTCATCGTGCGCCCCGAGGCCAAGATTAAAACGCTGGCCGATCTCGCTGGCAAGAAGTTTGCCTCGCCCCAGCTTGGCGGCACCCAAGACGTGGCGCTGCGCTATCTGGTGCAAGAGGCGGGCCTGAAGACCGCCGACCAGGGCGGCGATGTCACCATTCTGCCGACGCAGAACCCCGACATTCTGACGCTCTTCCAGAAGGGCGAGATCGATGGGGCCTGGGTGCCCGAGCCGTGGGCCACCCGCCTGATTGTCGAGGCCAAGGGCGAAGTCTTTGTCGATGAGCGCGACAAGTGGCCCGGTGGTCAGTTCGTCACCACGCTGGTTGTGGTCAGCACGAAGTTCCAGCAGGAACACCCCGACTTGGTTGAGGCGTTCCTGCGCGGTCACGTCGCGGCGGTAGACTACATCAAGGCCAACCCTGCCGAGACCAAGACCATCGTCAACAAGGAGATCGAGCGCATCACTGGCAAGCCTCTGGCGACCGCCGTCCTCGACCAGGCCATCACCACCCTCGCGTTCACCTACGACCCGCTGGCGAGCAGCTTGTTCGTCTCGGCTGACCATGCGTTCGCGCTCGGTTTCTTGGGCGACAGCAAGCCCGATCTTACTGGCATCTACGACCTTACTCCGCTCAACAAGGTGCTGGCCGCGCAGGGCTTGGCGGAGGTCAAGCTACCGTAATGCCGCACGCAGCAGTATAACGAAGGTGACCGGCAACGTCGCCGGTCACCGAGAGCCTGACTCGCGGGAGGTGTCTCATGATTGAGCGTACCATCGGCACCGATCAACTCGTACCCGCCCAGACTGCCGCTAGCGCGGCGCAGCCCAGTCCCGGTGGCATCCCGCTACGCATCGCGGGCATTCACAAGACGTTTGTGTCGCGGGATCGCACCGTCGAGGCGCTCCAGCCCGTGGATCTGGAGATTCGCGCTGGCGAGTTTGTCTGTCTGCTTGGGCCAAGCGGCTGCGGGAAGTCAACGCTGCTCAGCATCATCGCGGGCCTTGAGACGGCCAGCGGTGGCACGATCTGGGCCGACGAGCGCGAGGTTCACGGCCCCGGCACCGACCGCGTGTTGCTCTTTCAAGAGGCGGCGCTCTTCCCGTGGCTCGATGTCCAGCGCAATGTCGAG
>CAIWXH010000779.1 GCA_903916565.1 uncultured Oscillochloris sp.
CAGCGCAGCAGCAGCTTCTCGTTGGAGATGGGGTCGAGACAGTCGAGGTAGCCAGCGGTGCGCGAGGCGGGCTTGGCCGGTTCGAGGCTACGATCCTTCTTCTGAAGCCAGAGCCGCCCGGTGCCGTAGTAGGCCAGCAGCGGGAGTTCGACCGGCTCGCCGCTACGCACGGTGCGCTGGAGCTTGCGGCCAAGCTCGAAGATCTCGGTGGCACCCTGGCGGGTGATGCGCCCGCCGCTACCCTCAAGCGTGCGCGTCCAGCTAAGCGGCTGCCCGCCGATGCGCCCGGCGCAGGTGATCTTCACCGGGTACTGTGGCTCGATGGTGGCGGTGTCGGCGTATTGGAAGCGGGCCAGGCTCACCTCGTCTTTGCGGATGCCGCGCGACTCGATCTGGTCGAAGCCGAGAAAGAGCGAGCCGAGGCCAATCGCCAGCGCGTCGAGCAGCGCCGTCTTGCCGGTGCCGTTATCGCCGACGATCACGTTGAACTGCGCGCTGAACGTGAACTCGCGCTGGGGCGTAAAGGTCGCTTCAGGCACAACGAAGAGATCAGGGGCGATGAAGCCTCGAAAGTTGGTAATCTGGATGGTGTCAATCCGCATCGTCGGCCCCAATCAAGCGCTGGTACACGCTGCGCCTAGTCTGCCAATGATACATCATCCGGCACCTGCGCCCGCCCGCTCAGCAGGTCGTCCATCAGCCCCGCCTTGAGATGGCGCAGCTTCGCCCCTTGCGCCTCCTCCGCACGCAGGCGGGCGTCGTGGGCGTCGTGGGTCTGTGCAATGCGCTGCTGCTCTCCCAAAAGCGGTATCGGTAAGCGATATTCTGCGAGTTCTTCACGATTAATTTTAGGAAACCCACTTCGCCAAAACAAAACCTTCGCCAAAACTGACCGCGAACGAAAGCGGCTTCTGTGGTACCGTTGGGGTGTTCAAAGGCACACCACGGAGAGCCACACAAGCCATGGACACTATTCTACCATTGCTATAGCAATCCTACAGGGGTTGTTGCGTACCCGCCCGGTGGGGTGGCTAAAGCCACGGGCTACGGGATGCGAAGGTCGCCTGCGCGGCCTATAGAACCTGTGCAGGCAGGCTTCGCCAACCAAGCGCCGGGGACTTCAACAACTGGTATAGGATTGCTATATGCGATCTTTGCCCGCGCCGGGGCGACTGAAGCCGCCCAACAGGAATTGGCAACGCATGGCGGAATGCTCATTGACCTTGCGCGCCTCTATGCCGATTTGGCGGAGTGATGGCGATGCGCTCCGACACCGCAGATCATCCAGAAACGCCGATGCTGGCTCACCGTCCGTGATGGGCAGGTGGTTTCACGCCCGCGTGCAGATCACGTACAACAGGTAGCATTCGGTCGTAGAGATCTCTTTGGGGGTGCCGCGCCAAGACGGAAATAAGGCACACAAAGGCGCAATAAATCGCATTGGGAAGCCGTACACGGGCGAACTGCGATACACTCCGCAGCAGCACGGTAATACCGTTTTACCGTAATACTGCTATACTGTA
>CAIWXH010000780.1 GCA_903916565.1 uncultured Oscillochloris sp.
GAAGCAAACAGGGTAAGGACGGCGTGAGCCAGCGGTCGTGCGGCGAGATGGGCAGCGGTGCGGCGCGCTGGGCGCGAGGGCCACCTGTTCGATGCCATAGAGGACGCTCCTGGTACCACAAGGTCACGGTTGCGGGACCTGCGGCCACCGTAAGGCGGTCACATCAGCAGGTTGATGTTCGTAGCTGCGGGCACAAGCATAACAATTGCTGGGCAGACGGGGTTGGTACTTGTACCTTATAGTACTTACGGCTACGGCACAATAGGAACTCCGTACTTTTACGTAGCAGTACCACTACCTACAGTACCACTACCGTCAAGCCCTGAGACAAGGTTTCAGCGGTCAGGTTTCAGGTTTCAGGTTGAACGCACCGGTAAGCCTTGCATCTGTCCAAACTGTAAAGCATGCACGAATCATGCCTAATGGACGAACGTTCCCGCGAACAGAATGACGACAATCACAAGGAGAAACGCGACGATACAACTGAAGGTTACGCGCTCCCAGTTGAAGAAGCGCCAGTCCGGGGGGATTAGCTGCTCAAAGCCGTAGATGGCAAGCTTATACAGATCAGCGTCGCCGGTTTTGCCGAGGTCGAAGACGATGTTGGTGACAGGGATCAGGGTAATTGATAGCTCACTGATCGCGATGCGGGTCGCTTCGTTACAGCGGGCCTCGGCGGCGTTGAGCAGGGCCGAAACCGGGTTGATATGCGACCATTCGGGGCGCATGCCGCCCTTCTGGCGCTCACAGTAGATCGGTTCGGCCTTGCAGACGCGGGCCAGCCAGCGCTCATTGAGCGCGGGCAGATCGTCCTGGGCTGCGAACAACTGTACCTGGCGACTCCAGCGGAAGGTTTTGCGGAGGACAAGCCGACCGATGCCGGTGCAGCGGGTGCAGGTGCTGCCACCACGCCCGGCGCAGTCGGGGCACGGCACCAAGACTTGCTCGTTGGTTCCGTTGCGTGCGATTGGCACCGCCGCAGCGCGGGTGGGCGTGGCAGCACGGACGGGGGTCGCCCCCTCAGGTGCGGGTCGGGCGGGGGCGGGGCGAGGCGCCGCGATCCGCTGTCGTCCTTGGCACCTGGGGCAGATGACCGCGCCTTTGCCTACACAGTCTTTGCAAACCACCACACGGGTCGAGCCGGGCAGATTGAGGCGGCCCCCAGGCTCGTCGGTAAACTGTTCCGCAGCAGGCAGCGTGACCGCCCAGCGCTCAAGTTCCGGCTCAAGCGGAAAGACCTGCGCCTTACGGTCAGGCTCCTCGATATCTTCGGTGCTGGCACGGTGTTCGTACAGCACGCGCAGGCGGTAAAAGTAGACGTTGTGGCTAACAACTTTATGCAGGCGGGCGAGCCGCCCAAGCAGCGGGCGGCGGCGCAGCCGATCCTGGGCAGACCAGGCGTCCAACAGGGTGGCGATGACGGCAGGGTCGCGTAACGCTTCGGCACGCTGGTGGGCCTGCTCAAGAATGGGCTGGACGAGGTTGAGACCAAGGATGGTCTCGACCTGATTGGACTCAATCCCGTCGGAGTGAACCTCAACCGGCTTGGGAGCGGCGGGGGCGGTGCCCAGCACCACTTGGGTCTCAACCGCATGGCGCTGGACAATCCGGCGCAAATCCTCGGCGGCGGCGACGGCGCTCGCGTAGCGCTGCGCCGGGTCGAGGGCGAGCAGCGTGGCGAGAACGCGATCAACATCGGCGGGCAGACCTTCGACGCCACGTTCGCGCAATAAGGGAAGCGGCGTGCTGAAGTTCGGACTCTCGGTTGTCTCGGGCCAGGGCAACTCGCCACTGAGCATTTGATAGAGGATGATGCCGAGGCCGAAGATGTCGGAGAAGCGGGTCACACTCGTGGCCGACTGGGCATGCTCAGGCGAAAGATAGCCGGGGGTGCCCATGATTGCACGGGTGACTGTGATCGGCTGACCTGTGTCGCGTGCGATGCCGAAGTCGGTGAGCAGCGCACGACCAGACTGCTCCTCAATCAGAATGTTGGCGGCAGAGATGTCACGGTGAATAACGTTGAGGACGTGGGCGTAGTCAAGCGCCTCAGCGACCTGGCTGAAGATCGCGAGCGCCTCGGCGAGTGGTAGCCGGTGACGGCGCTCGATCACCTGGCGTAGCGAGTCGCCGTTGATATACTCCAACACGGTATAGTGGAAGGGCTGGATATAGCCGTGGTCGAGGATCCTGACGATCCTGGCGTGGCGCAGACGAGCGGCGATGGCCGCTTCGCGCTGGAAGCGCTGGACGGCCTCACGCTCGTCTGCGACAAGAACCTTCACAGCGACCAGCAGATCGGGGAGTTGGGCGTGCCGCCCGAGCCAGACCTCGCTTGAGGCACCGCGACCGATCTCGCGCTCCAGTGTATAGTTGCCAATCTGGGCGAGAACGCGCATAGGTGTTTGGCAGACAGATGGTGCAGGGAGGGCTTGGCCTCCATGAAACCCACCCTGATCGTCAGCGCCCGTAGCCGTGGGGGTGCGTGCGGTGCCACGCCCAGGCCGAGGTGATAATCGACTCGAGGTCGGGGTAGCGCGGTGCCCAGCCCAACTCGCGGCGAATACTGTCAGAGGCAGCGATGAGCGTGGCGGGGTCACCAGCGCGGCGCGGGCCGATCACGTGGGGAATGGGGTGGCCGGTCACTTTGCGGCACATCTCAAGCACCTCCATCACGCTGAAGCCGCTGCCGTTGCCGAGGTTGTATTTGCGAGAGCCGAGCCGATCCAGCGCACCCAGCGCCAGAATATGGGCCTGGGCCAAGTCAACGATGTGGATGTAGTCGCGGATGCAGGTGCCGTCGGGGGTAGGATAGTCGTCGCCGAAGATGGTGATCTGGGGCCGCTGTCCCAGCGCCACCTGGAGGATCAGCGGGATGATGTGGGTCTCAGGGTCGTGGTCTTCGCCGCGTCCGGGGGTATCGCCACTGGCGTTGAAATAGCGCAGGCAGGCGTACTTCAGCCCATAGATGCGCTCGTACCAGTGCAGCAGGCGCTCGATAAAGAACTTCGACTCGCCATAGGGCGAACCAGGCACGATGCGCTCGTGCTCATCAATCGGCATCTTGGCTGGCTCGTCGAACAGATTGGCGGTAGACGAGAGGATAAAGCGCCGGACGCCCGCCTCGACGGCGAACTCAAGCAAATTGGCGGCGTACACCAGATTGTCGCGCAGATAGAGCAGCGGCTTCTGCATACTCTCGCCGACGAGCGTGTACGAAGCAAAGTGCATAATCCCATCAATGTCAGCGTGTTCGGCAAACAGGCGTGCGAGGGCGCTACGGTCGGCCAAGTCGGCCTGAATGAACGTGGCCTCGGGCGGAACCGCCTGGGCGTGGCCCTGATAGAGACTATCGAGGACGATCACCTGATGTCCAGCGGCGATCAACTCGGCGGAGGTGACGGAGCCAATATAGCCCGCCCCACCCGTGACAAGAATCTTCACGCGATGCGCCTCTTTCTGTGGAAGGGCAATGCCCCCAGTAGTCCTACGCCTCATCTGAGCGGGCCACGTCACTTGAGCTGTCCAGGTCGTCGGGGACGGATTCCGTAACGGCATCGCTCTCGGACAGGGCAGGCGGCGGCTGGATGGGCTGCGGCGAAAAAGAGGCCGGGTCGAGCGATGCAGGCACCGGCGCATTGGCGATCTGTGCGCCGACCGCGTAGAGCGCCTGAATATGATGGCGGTTTAGGCAGACAAAGGAGCGACTGACCGGCGGGCCACCCTGGAGCGGGAAGATGGTGACATTACGGAGCGCGATAAAGTCATCAGTCATCTCGCCTAACATCTCGACCAACTCCATGTCGGTGCGTTTGTAGAAATCGGCGCGCAGCGCGCAGGCGGTCGTGAAGAACATCATAGGGCGCGTATCACGCGACGGCCCTGGCACATGGAAACCGGGCGGCGGCTCAGGCTCGCTGATGGTCGCCACAAGCAGCGCGTCGCTCCAGTCAACCAAAATCTGTGGCACATGCTGGGCGTGCTGTGGCTTACCCAGCGGTGCCACCGTGGCATCGTGCAGCGCAATAAAGCGATGCAACCGGCTGTTGACGGCATCACTCACGCGGCGATACAGGGGCAACTCATAGCTGCCGCTGATCAACAGGGCCGCCGTATAGATCTCGACCGTGAAGATGTACGTGGAAGCTTCGCTCATGAAACCTTCTGAGGGTGGCGGGTTCGCCTTAAACAAGGTTTGTGGATGCGTTACCGTTTGGGCACGCGCAGGACTTTGCTTCGGCCTGAACCCTGAACCATGGCACCTGAACCCTTGGCTTAGGCGCCAGAGCGTGCGAGCCCGTGAAGCGCCTCCCAGAAACCAGGGTAGCTGACATCGGCGCAGCCAGGGTCGCCGATGGTGGTCGCGCCGGTGGCGACGAGGCCAGCAATGGCCCATGCCATCGCAAGCCGGTGGTCGCCGTAGCTGGGGTGGGCGGCACCGCGCAGGGCCGGGCGACCGAGACCAACGATGCCCATCCCATCGGCGGTAGGCTCAACCGTGACGCCCATCGCGGCGAGGCCAGCGGCGACGGTGGCGATGCGGTCGGTCTCTTTGGCCCGCAGCTCCTGGGCGTCGCGCACGAGCGTGTCGCCACTGGCGCAGGCGGCGGCGACGGCCAGCACGGGGATCTCGTCGATCAGACGGGGGATAATCGCGCCGCCGATGGTAATGCCGTGCAACTGCGACGAGCGAACGGTAACATCGCCCACCGGCTCGCTGCCCTCAATGCGCTCGTTCTTAATCTCGATCTCGGCCCCCATGGCGCGGAGGACATCAAGGGCGCCGGTACGACTGGGGTTCAGACAGACCCCGGCGGTGGTCAGATCTGCATCGGGGTGAATCGCGGCGGCGACCCACCAGAAGGCCGCCGACGAAGGGTCACCAGGGACGCGCAGCGACAGCGGGTAGGGGAGCATCGGGTGATCGGGCGGGTGGAGGGTAATCTGGTCGGGCCGCACATGGAGATCGAGGCCCATCGCCTGGAGCATGCGCTCGCTGTGGTCACGCGAGGCAATCTTGCCGGTGAGGAAGAGGCTGCCTTCGCCACTCAGCGCCGCCAGCAGCAGCGCCGACTTCACCTGGGCCGAGGCCACGGGCAGCTCGTAGGCACCGCCCTTGAGGGTGGCACCGCGCACGGACAGGGGGACGCGGTCGCCATCGTCGCGACCATCGAGCTTTGCGCCAAGCGCCCGCAGGGGTGCCACGATACGGCGCTGTGGGCGTGAGCGGAGCGAGGCATCGCCGGTGAGTACCGCAAACAGCGGCTGCCCAGCGAGCAACCCCGCCAGCAGCCGCAAGGTCGTGCCTGAATTGCCACAATCAAGCACATCGGCAGGCTCGCGCAAGCCAGCGCCATCGGCGTCGGGGCGCAGGCCAACCCCATTGACAAAGACCTCGGTGCCCTCGCGGCGCACCTCAACCCCAAGCGCCTGCACGCAGGCGATGGTCGAAAGGCAATCGGCACCAGGCAAGAAGTTGGTGATGTGGGCGCTGCCCGTTGCGACAGCGTTGAAGATGATGGCGCGATGCGAAATCGACTTGTCGCCCGGCACGTGGACAATGCCACGGAGACGTGGGGGCGCGGTGAGCGTGATGCTGTTCATGCAGGTAACGGCTCGGGCGTAGTCACAAGTTTATACCCGAAGCCACGTTGGGTAACCAAATAGCGCGGGTGGGCGGGGTCGGGTTCGATCCGCTGGCGCAGGCGATAGACCAGGGCATCAATGGCGTTATAGTCAAAGACCTCGTAGTCCCAGACCTGGCGAGCGATTTCGTCTTTGCTAATCACCTGACCGCGCCGATTATAGAGCATCTCAAGGAGTTGGAACTCTTTGACGGTGAGGGATGGCTGCAAGATCGCACCCTTGAGATAAATCTCTTTGGTGCGGCTGTCAACGCGCAACTCCTCGCGGACGGCGCGCAACAACTCAGGGGGCAGGACACCCTTAATGGTTGCCTCAGGGTCTTGAAAGCTGATCACGGTGTCGGCGATGATGATCTGATCTTGATTGTGTAGATGGCACAGCCCCTCAACGCGCTCTTGGTTGACGAACGTGCCATTCGTACTCTCCAAGTCACGAACAGCGAAACCATCGGCGGTGCGCTCAAGGCGAGCGTGGCGACGGGAGGCGAGGGGGTGGTCGATGACGATATTGTTCGCACCATCGCGGCCAATCGTGATGAGCTCGCGATCCCACTCGAGCTCGCGATACTGGCCATCCTCGCGCTTGATCATGAGCTTTGGCGCAGGGGCAGCGACCATGCCAACGTTCCTCGTAGAGCTTGTGAAACCCAGGGTACACTAGGGTAAATCGTGATGCTAGAGCTGAATTATACCATCAGGACAGCCTACAGTCTAACGGCAAGAGCGCGGTAGCCAGCGCCAAGCGGCATTGTACATCAAGTGCCGCCCCCGTATCGCCGTGTCCCTGTGTCGCCGTGTCCCTGTGTCCCCGTGTAACGCTGCACGTGACACCATGCGCCTCGCGTACGGTGAGTGATCGGCTCGTGGCGGGCAATGGTGGTGGCATTGGATTTGCTCTATAACTATGAGGCATACGACTGAGGTGGAACGGTTCCGCCCACCGTCGCTCGCACACGCCGCCGAGGTTACTGCGGCGACTATCGCCCTCAGGACACACGGAATGGCGAACGCGGCCCGCCGGGTATGCGGCAGCGCCGCGCCTGATGGGCACGCCGCCCGTGCATGGGACGCCCCCTCGCCGCCCCCGTTGCGCGTGCGGAGTGTCGAGGTGAGCGGTACGCCTCGACACCCGCAGCCTTGCTAAGAAGCACCGATGCGCCTCCTCATTGTCGAAAATGCGATCCGCATCGCCCGCGATCTCGCCACCACCGGCGAGCGCTTTGCTCATGTCGTGGTGGGGATGGCCCGCTCGGGCACGGAGGCACTCGCGGTGGTGCCGCATCCCGACGTGGCGCGGCGAGACATTCGTCTGGCTGGCCCCCGCGATGGGCTTGCGACCGCCCACCCACGTGCGGCCACGCGGCACATCCCGCTGATCTCCCGCTCCACACCTACGGATGGCGCGACGCTGGAGCGGGCCGCCGCCAGCGAACCCTTCAGCGATCTCCGCACGCCCTTCAGCGCGCAGACGCGCCAGCGTACGCCTCGCAACTGCGGTGGTGCCGCACACCCCGTTTGGCGGGGCCGCTAATGCCGCCCGAGGCGCTGCTCACCCTGCTCGATACGCTGTTCGCCAACACCGTTGTCGGCGTGGCCTTCATTGATCGTGACATGCGCTTCATGCGTATCAATGACGCCCTTGCGGCAATGAACGGCCAGCCAGTCAGCAGCCACATCGGCCAGCAGGTGCGGGAGATGCTGCCACATCTGGCGGATCGCCTGGAGCCAGTCTATCGCTCCGTGATCACTAGTCACCAGCCAGTTTTTAACCTAGAACTCTGCGGGGAGACGCGCGCCGCCCCCGGCGACCTACGGCACTGGCTGATGAGCTGCTATCCCGTGGCGCCACCTGCCGCGCCCGCCATCGGGGTCGGCGTGATTGTGGTCGAGTACCGCGCGGTCCGGCCCGCAGACCAGGCGCTCCGCACCTATGCTGACCAGATGCGGGCGCTCTCGTTGCGGCTCGTGAACGCGCAGGAGACGGAGCGGCGGGCGCTCGCCCACGAACTTCACGACGAGATCGGCCAGATGTTGACGGGACTGAATATGGTCTTGGAGGCCGGCACGCAGGAGACGGCAGACCAGATCCGCGCCCGGCTCCGCACGGCCCAGCAGGTCGTCACCGACCTCACGGCGCAGGTGCGCCAGATGTCGCTCGATCTGCTCCCGCCCATGCTCGATGACCTGGGCCTGCTGCCCACCATCCGTTGGCATATCCGCCGCTACCGCGAACAGACCCACATCGTGGTTGACTTTACGCACGGTGAGGTGCCGCCCCCCATCCCGTCGCAGGTGGCGACCGTCGCGTACCGAATCATCCAGGAGGCATTGACCAATGTGGCGCGCTACGCCCAAGTGGATCACGCCGCTGTGCAGATCTGGCTCCACGCGGGGCAGCTCGCGATTACCATTGAGGATGAGGGCTGCGGATTCGATGTGGCCGCTGCGCTGCACGCCCACCACTCCGTTGGCCTGGCGGGCATGCACGAGCGGGTGCTGCTCCTGGGTGGACAACTCACGATTGACTCCACGCCCGGTGAGGGCACCCGACTTTACGCGCTGCTCCCGCTCACCGCTGCGCCTACGGGAGAGGAGGTGCGCTGATGGAACCGCTGACCATTATCTTGCTTGATGACCACCATGTTATGCGCCAGGGGCTCCGCAGTTTGCTGGAGCGCGAGCTGCACTGCACGGTGGTTGGGGAGACCGCCGATGGCCCCACCGCCATCGAGTTGGTGGCCCGGCTCGCCCCCGATGTACTCGTCGTGGATCTGATGCTGCCGGGGATGGGCGGGATCGAAGTCATCCGGGCGGTGCGGGCGCGCACGCCGCAGACGCGCATCGTGGTGCTTTCGATGCACACCGATGATCTCTACGTGCGTGCGGCCTTGCGCGCCGGGGCCATGGCCTATGTGGTCAAGGAGGTCCAGGCCGCCGAGTTTGTGCTGGCGGTGCGCGAGGCCGCCGCCCAGCGGCACTATCTCAGCAGCACGCTTGCTGAGCGTGTGATTGGTGGCTACCTTCAGCAGACGGATGCCGCCGTTGCGGATCCCTACGAGTTGCTTACCGCACGTGAGCGTGCGATCCTTCCCCTTGTCGCCCTTGGCGCCACCTCCGCCGAGATCGCGGCCCGCCTCGCGCTCAGCGAGCGCACGGTCGAGACCTACCGCACGAATGTACTGCACAAGCTCGATCTGCGCCACCAGACCGATCTGGTGCGCTATGCGCTCAAGCGCGGCCTCATCACCCTCGACTAGCTGCGGCGGCTATCGTACCAATCCCGCCCCACGACGCGTACTGCTACGCTCGTGCGGCGGGCGGTGCCGCGCTATGCTGGTGCTGACGGCAGTCCCGTGCAGCCGGGGGACTGAAGTCCCCGGCTCTTGATGTGCGAAGCCTGCCTTCGCAGGCTGATGCAGGCCGCGCAGGCGGCCTTCGTCGCACATATAGCAGTCCGCGAGGCCGCGTCGGCGGCCTTCGTCCCGCGTCGCCCGTGGCTTCCGCCACCGGGCGGGCGGGTTTGTGAACAGTTTGGCCCTTGACACCGCGACGAAATCCTTAACTTGTGCGTAATGCGCTTAGTCCTTCAACCACATGGCCGTGGCGCGAGACCCTGATGGCGTACGTCGCGCCATCGTCGCACCGCAGCTACATTCGTTATATGTGAGACGCCATCCCCCCAGTGCGCCCCCGCCCTGCCACACAGTCGCTGATCGTCGCTAGCAAGGCCCGTCCCGGCGAGCGATGACGCCCCCGTATCGAAAAGGTGGCCCCCATGAACTGGTTCAATAATCTCAGCCTCCGCAACAAGATTCTGTTCCAGGCAATCATCATCCTCGCCATGATGACCATCGTCACCATCACGGTCTTTCTCGGCATCCAGGGTAGCCAGGAGCGCGAGCAGTGGGTGGCCCACACCCAGGAGGTGATCGGCTCCGCCGACGCGCTGCTCCTCAGCCTGACCGATATTGAGACGGGCGAGCGCGGCTTCGTGATCACGGGCGACGAGAACTTCCTCGATCCCTACAACCAGGGGCTGAAGGACTACAGCCAGATTATGGCGGACACCCAGAAGCTGGTGAACGATAACACCGTCCAGATCGCACGGCTACGCACGGTGGACGGCGAAGTCGGCGCTTGGATCGAGACCACGATCAGCTCGGCGATCACGCTGCGCCGTAAGGTGACGGCGGGCCAGGCCAAGATGGAAGATCTCATCGCCCTGGTGAGCAGTGGCACCGGCAAACAGCGCCTGGACAAGATCCGCCAGCAGATCGCCGAATTCCGCACCGCCGAGAATGACCTGCTCGTGACGCGCACAGCCGAGTCGCAGCGCAGTGCCGCAATGCTCATCACGACCCTAGTCGGGGGCACCATCGGCGCGATCCTGATCGGCTTCGTGATGACGTTCATTATCGCCGCAGGCATCGCCCGTCGTGTCGGCCTGGTAGCCCGCGCCGCCGGAAGCATGGCCGAAGGCCGGATCGAGGATCGCTACGCTATGCCCGGCGGTAGCGACGAAGTCGGCCAGTTGGCCGAGGCCTTTAGCCACATGGCCTCCACCATCCGCAGCCAGATGGCCGAGCAGCGCGAGGCCAACGACCAACTCCGCGCCGCCGCCGCCACCCAGGTGGCGAAGGAGTATATCGAGCAGATGGTGCGTAGCTACAACGACTTCGCCGACGAAGTGGCCCACGGCAACTTCACGGCCCGCCTCAACGTCGGCACTGGCGACGACGATCTCACCTCCCTCGGCCGATCACTCAACACTATGGTGGGGGGGCTGCACACCATCACGAGCCAGGTGCAGCAGGCCAACGCCAACATCGCCGCCGCCGCCGCCGAGATCCTGGCCGCCACCACCCAACAGGCTGCCTCGGCCGCCGAGCAGTCGGCCGCGATCACCCAGACC
>CAIWXH010000781.1 GCA_903916565.1 uncultured Oscillochloris sp.
AATGTCGTCGTCCACGAGGCGGCGCATCCCGCCCAGCTCGCGCATCGCGTTGAAGTAGCCGACCAGGGTCATCCAGGGATCGACGTGGACGCCATAGGTCAGGTAGAGCTTCTGGCTGGCGGCCAGAAACGCCGTGGAGACCCGGATGAGCGCGGCCTTCTGGCGCTTGCCGATGGCGCAGATGCCGAGGTAGCGCCGACCAGGATCGAGCGCCGTGTCCTTCTGCTGGCGCGCAAAGAAGTTGTCGTCCGCATCGAGTCCCTGCGGCGGAAAGACCGCCACTTGGCGCAGAAACAGCGCATGCACCTGATCGGCGGCGCGGCGAATGGTCGCGGTCGAGGCGATCACCTTGGGCCGCACCCGCGTCCCGCCCACATCCCAGGAGGCGAGGCGGTCTACCGCCGCCTCGTAGAGCCCGACCAGCGTGCCGAGCGGGCCGCTGATCAGGTGCAGCTCGTCCTGAATGATCAGATCGGGCGGGCGCAGCGGGTGATGCTTCCGCACCTGCACCGCCGGGAGACCGCCCTGCGCTGGGTGGCGCTCCTTGTCGTCCAGATCGGGCGAGCGAAAGCCGTGGCGCGGGCAGTACCCATCCACCTGGCCGAAGAGCATCCCGGTCGCCCCGTTCCACGGCAACTGGGCGAATTTGTCCACGGTGGCAATCAGCAGCGCGGGCAAGCGCCGATAGATGTCCTCATCCACGACCAGCACCGGCAACCCCTCGCCGGGACTCTGTGCGCGTGAGAAGGGGCAGTCGCCGAGCGGGTCGCCGCAGTAGGTCATGGTGCGGCTGGTGCGCTTGTCCACCTGGATATGGCCTTTTTCGGCCTGGATCTTCGCGCCACACCAGGGGCAGTTGGTCAACTGGGCAGGCGAACCGCTGCCGCCGACACTGCTGGAGCGCCCGGAGTGGCCGTGTTCGCGCTTGAGCGCCTCATCGCTCTGGTCGGTGGTGTTGGGCGTCGTGCGCTGACCAACCCAGAGGCCAATGCGGAACGGCGTGGCCCCCCAGCGCGTGGGATGCTCCCGGCGGATGTGCTCGCAGGCGCAGATCAGGGCGGTGGCCCGCTGGAACTGCTGGAGGGTGAGTAGGCGCAGGGTGTAGCGCATCAGGACGGCCACGCCGTCCATGCCGCTGCGCCCGGCGACCGTGCCCTGGAGCCGCCGAATGCCCAGCGTGTAGGCGGTGAGCCCCAGGTACGCCTCGGTCTTGCCGCCGCCGGTGGGAAACCAGAGCAGGTCGGCCAGGGCCGTGGGCGACTCGGCCCGATCCGGGTGATGCAGGTCTGTCAGCGCGGGCAGATTCAGCAGGATAAAGGCAAGCTGAAAGGGTCGCCAGGAGCGCTCCTTTGGCACGTCCAGGGCCGTAAGGTCGGCGGGTAGCCCCCGGCGTACCGCCTCAGCGTAGAGCGTGTGGATGCGCTGCTGCCACATCGCCCGATTGGCGAAGCGGAAGGCATCGGCGGCTTGGGTGTTGGCATCGAGCAGCGCGATGCCCGCCGCAATGCGGGTGAGCGCGGCGCGGCCTTGGGCAAGCACCTCGCGGGCAACGGTGGCGTAGGGAGCGAGCGAGGGGTCTACTGCCGGGTCTCGGGTCTCGGGTTTCGGGTCTGATTGAGCAGACCCAAGACCCGAAATCCGAGACCCGATCCGAGCCTGCTGCGCGTCAAGCCATGCCTGATACGCGCTGACCAGCGGCGTCAGCACCGCCCCGAAGCCGCCATCCGCCGTCTTGGACAGCGTCTGCATATCGACCACGAGGTCAGCCAGGGCGGGCTGGTCGGCGGGCGTGGGCGCAAGCGTCTTCGGCACCTCGTAGGTCGGCACCACCACGGTGGTGAGGCGATAGGCACAGGTGGGGTCGTGCGCGGACACGTCGGCGTGGGCGCTGACCCCGTGGCCGACGGCGAACTCCACCTCGTGGCGGTAGAGCATTGCCATTGCGGCGTCCTCGGACGATTCCAACGCAAAGGTGCGAAGAGGCGAAGGCGCAGAGGTTTCTGGTTGTAACGCAAAGGTGCGAAGAGGCGAAGGCGCAGAGGTTTCTGGTTGTAACGCAAAGGTGC
>CAIWXH010000782.1 GCA_903916565.1 uncultured Oscillochloris sp.
CCCGCACGGGCTGGCGCCTGACGCTGCGGCGCGGGTGAGTGCGGCGGTAGACAAGGGTTTCAGGTGTCGGGTTTCAGGTTTCAGGCCAAAGACAAGGGTTCAGGGGTCGGGTTTCAGGTTTCAGGCCAAACGGTAAAGCAGCTACAAACCTTGCCTTAGACCGCCGCCCGCAGTTCGCCGACCCATGCAGCAAGCAGCGGCTCAAACAAGTGCTGCGCCAAGTGCCGGACAACCGGCACCACCACGCCGTCACCCGTCAGGTGATAGGCTTCGTTGTAGCTTGGAGGCAAGCGATAGGTGTCCGGTAAGCCCATCAGGCGGGCAGTCTCACGGCTTGAGATCAGGCGTGAGCGCACCTCGGCACCGTGCACAATCAGGATGATCTGGCGGCTTGAGCCACCCGCAGGCGTGCGTAAACAGCCCGCGAGGTCATCAAAGCGAACCTCGGCACGTTGCGTCCTGGCCCCCTGCTCATCCAGCCGCGTGCGCCGATAGACCGTGCCAACCACCCGGCGCCCCGCCTGCTGCGCCCGCTCGACTTTGGCCCGATTCACGGCGCTCATCATGGCAAGCAGGTGCTGGGTTTCAGCCGGTGTGTGCCAGGTAACGCTGGTCGGATTGGCCTCAATGATGTCGGCGAAGATCTGCTCACTCAACGCGGGCAGCGGCAGTCGCCACCAGAGCCAATTAGCTTGGTCAGCCGTAGGCAGACGCGCAAAGGTCGCCTGTAGCGTTTTTGGATGCCACGGCGCCGACGCGCCCGCACCAAACAGCGCAGCGGGAATCGTCCCGCTTGCGTGGACACCGAGCATAAACAGGCGCGGTCGCGAATGCGGCACAAACAGCGCGGCGTCAATCACCAGCGCACCAAAGCGATAGCCCGCTTGCTGGAAGGTCGCACCAATCGCCGTGAAATCCTTGCCGCCATGCGCGGTCAAGGTGCCACAGACATTCTCAAGGATGATCAGCTTGGGCGCGCGCTGGGCAGCGACAAGCCCCTGCATCAAGCGCCAGAAGGGCCAAAACGTCCCTGAGCGCTCGCCTTTCAGCCCCGCCCCGCCACCGGCGAGCGATAAGTCCTGACAGGGAAACGAGGCCCACACGAGGTCGGCGTGGCCGGGCAGATCGGGCGGCGTGAGTGTGCCAATGTCACCCGTTCGCAGCGCATCATCGCCCCAATTCTCCTGATAGCTGCGGCTTTTCTTCAGATCAACGTCATTCGCAAACAGACAACGCCAGTGTGCGGTGCCTAGCCCCGCACGGGCCATGCCGCCACCGGCGAAAAACTCATAGAATGCGTAGGACACACTAATACAGCTTTCTGGAACTTCCTGGAGGGTTGCTCGCTACTGTTCGTCAGGCACGGAGCGTAACAGCACGCGGTTCGGCCTTCGTGCCCTTCGTGTACTTCGTGGTAAAAAACCTGCCGCGTATTTCCGCCAACGTGTATTAATCATGCGAAGCTTCTTGCTGGTGCGAAGATCGAGCTTGCACCTAGTCGCGCTGCCGAAAGTATGGTGGCATCGTGGCACCATGTCAAGGCGGAACAGCGCTGCGTGCTTGGCGGTTGCAATGTCGTCTGCCCCACGCCCGATGGCTGAAGCCACGGGCTACGGCATGCGAAGCCCGCCTGCGCGGGCTGCCGAGCCTGCTGAAGCAGGCTTCGCAAGAACTAGCCGGGGGCTTCAGCCCCCCGGCGGGCGACGGTGCAACCACCCCATTTGCCGGGGGCGCCCCCACTGGTATAATGCGCGTGCAGTCCCAACCGTTCACACCCAGATGCGGCCCTGACGCCGCCTAGCCCCGACTCGTCGTCACCCATGCGCCAGCTTGCCCGTGACCTCTACCATTTCTTCCGTGTCTCGGCGTTTGGCGCCACCGCCGTGCTGCCCGTGTTGGGCGCGGC
>CAIWXH010000783.1 GCA_903916565.1 uncultured Oscillochloris sp.
GACGGCGAGTTAGTCGGTGCCAACACCGACGCCCCCGGCCTGATCGCCGACTTGGCGCTGGGCGGCTTTACGCCTGCGGGGCAGACGGTCGTCATTCTGGGGGCCAGCGGCGCCGCCCGCGCCGCCGCCTTCGCCCTGGCGCACGCGGGCGCTGCAACCGTGGTCGTCGCCAATCGCACCCCCGAGCGCGCCGAGGCGTTGCTGGCCGACCTGCTCGTCGCCATCACCAATGAGCAAGGGCTGACCGCTACGGGCGAACTGCCGCCCGCGCTGGTGGCGCTTGGCCTGGACGACCCGGAGCTGGCCGAGACGCTGGCCGACTGTGCGCTGCTGCTCAACGCCACGGCGCTGGGCTGGCACGGCGACGAGACGCCGCTGCCCGACCCGCCCGTCGGCCCGCAGACGCTGGTCTATGATATGGTCTATCGGCCCACGCGGCTGCTGCGCGAGGCCGCCGCCCGTGGCGCCCGCACCCGCGACGGCCTGGGCATGTTGGTGCAGCAGGGCGCCCTAGCCTTCACGCGCTGGACGGGGCACGCGGCCCCGGTGGCGGTGATGGAGCAGGCGCTGCGTGACGGGTAACGCGGGCGGAGGATGGGCGCCCCTACGGTCGTTTACGTGGTTCGTAGGAGCGGCTTCAGCCGCGTATAGGCCGCCGCAATGGGCTAAAGCCCAAACTACGAACTATCAACCTGAAACCTGGCCCCTGAAACCTGGCCTTACGACACAGCAGGCACCTTATGTTGATCGCCGCCCTTATCTGCTTGGCCGGACTCGCCCTCGGCGGGCTGCTCAACATCGTGATTATCCGGCTCCCCCGCGAGGGGACGCTGCTGGGTTGGCCCCGCTGCACGCGCACTGGCGAGCGACTGGCCTGGTGGCAACTCTTGCCCGTGGCGGGCTGGCTGATCCAGCGTGGCCGGGCGCGTGATGGGCAGCGCCTGCACTGGATCTACCCGCTGGTCGAGTTGCTCAGCGGGCTGGCGCTGCTGCGCCTCTACCTGCTGTATGGGCTGACGCCCGCCTTCTACTACTTGGCCTTCGTCTGCGTCGTGCTGATCATCACCGGGGCGATTGATTGGCTCTACCGCTACATCTACACCGTCGTCATTCTGAGTGGCGTCGTCGTGGCCCTGGTGGCGTGGCCGCTGCTCGGCCTCGACTGGCACCTCGCCGCCCTGGGTGCGCTGGCGGGCGGCTTTATGTTTCTGGTCTTCTACCTGTTGGCGCGCCTCCTCTTCCCCGGCGACGGGGTGCCGTTTGGCCTTGGTGATGTCTATTTGGCGATCTTCATCGGGGCCGCTGTGGGCCTGCTGAACCTTGGCTCCGCCCTCTTCTATGGCATGGTGATGGCCGGTCTCGCCTCCGTTGGCATCCTCGTCGCCCGCCGCTTCGGGCGCGCCACCCCGACCTACATCGCCTACGGCAGCTACCTCTGCCTCGGCGTCATCCTCTTTATCGCCCTCGGCGGCTTGAACTAAGACAAGGTTTCAGGGGCCGGGTTTCAGGTTTCAGTCCGATTTGCGGCTTTGCGGCTTTGCGTGAGATCACCTAAAGAAAACTATGCTGGAGCCAGTTGATGCCTAGATCTGCGCTTGCCACGCCCGCGCCCCACGCGGCCAGCCCGGCAAGTTCTGTCCCCTATCTCTCGCTTGTGGTGCCCATCTACAATGAAGAGGAGAGCATCCCCCATCTCTACGCGCAACTGACGGCGGCGCTTGAGCCGCTGGGCAAGCCGTACGAGATCATCTGTGTGGATGACGGCTCCCGCGACGGCAGCTTCGCCCTGCTGCGCGACCTAGCCGCCGCCGATGAACGGCTGCGCGTGGTGCGCTTTCGGCGCAACTTCGGCCAGACGGCGGGCTTTGCGGCGGGCTTCGACCGGGTGCGTGGCGCGTGGGTGGTGACGATTGACGCCGATTTGCAGAACGACCCCAACGACATCCCGGCAATGCTGGCGAAGGCTGAACAAGGCTTCGATGTGGTGAGCGGCTGGCGCGCACGGCGCCAAGACGCCTTCATCAATCGGCGCCTACCCTCGATCATCGCCAACCGCATGATCTCCTGGGCCACCGGCGTCCACCTGCACGACTACGGCTGCTCGCTCAAGGTCTACCGCGCCGAGGTCGTGAAGCAGATCGACCTCTACGGCGAGTTGCACCGCTTCATTCCCGCCATCGCCTCGTGGCAGGGCGTGGCGGTCGCCGAAATGCCGGTCAATCACGCGGCGCGCAAATACGGCAAGTCGAAGTACGGCCTCAGCCGCACGACCCGTGTGCTGCTCGACCTGATCACCGTGCGCTTCCTGCTCTCCTACTCGACCCGCCCAATGCAGGTCTTCGGCGCCGTCGGCCTGGTCAGTTCGTTCATCGGCGGCCTGCTGCTGGTCTATCTGGCATACGTGCGGCTCATTCTGCTGGAAAATATTGGCACCCGCCCCCTACTGACTATAGCGGTGCTGATGGTGATGATCGGCGTCCAGTTTCTAGGGATGGGCCTGCTTGGCGAGCTGATCACCCGTGTCTACTACGAGGGACGCAACCGACCGATCTATGTGGTGCGCGAAGAGCTGAATCCATGAGCGTCGCCAGCCAGCAACCAAGCGATGAGGTAGCCAATGGAGAGCAATAGGAATGGGCTTACTGAGCTCTTCCATGTGGACTGGGACATCTTCATGACGGCCACGCATCTGTGGCTGCAAGGGCATAGCCCTTATGGTGCGCTCAGCCCAGAAAACGCCGCCGGTGCTTTCGCCTATCCACCCCCGGCCCTGACGTGGCTGGCGCTCTTTACCCTGCTTGGGCCGCTTGGCTACTACGTCTGGACAGCGCTCCAGCTTGGTGGCTGGTGGTGGCTAGCCAAGGACGAGTGCCCCGAACAAATCGTCTTGCTCTGCTGGTCGCCGTTTATCCTAAATCTCATCGAGGGCCAGAGCACCATGGCAATAGCCTTGGTGCTCTGGGCGGCTTTCAAAGCCCGTCAGCGCGGTCTGCTCTGGGGGATGGCGCTGGCATGGACACTCTCGAAGCCGCAAGTAGCGCTTGTCCCCTTGCTCTGGCTGCTCTGGCAGGACCGGGGCAGCCCGCAGCGTCTGCGGCTTTGGGGCGGGATCTTCCTTGGGGGCTTACTTCTGGCCCTACCGCCAACCCTGCGGAACCCAGGGATCTGGGGCGACTGGCTCACCAGCCTAGCGGCCTACAGAGGACGCACCTTACAGATGGGCGCATGGCAGGGGCCGAGCGTAATTGTGTTCGCCGTCGCCGCCTACCTTTGGCACCGTGCGGGCTACGGCCAGTGGCACTGGTGGATTGTCGCAACGCTGTTCCCGCAAGGCAGTTTCTACGTTCTAGTCGCCCTGCTGCCCGTCCTGCGCCCGCGCCTTGGCCCGTGGCTGATCGGCGGGTTGCTCCTCGCCGCAGTGCTTGAAGGGCCAAGCTCGGTGCTATTTTTACCGTGGATTCTGGCGGGCCACGCGCTCGCCGTCTGGATGATCGCCGGCGGCCCCCACGGTGTCC